>CAZVVR010000026.1:0-12436 GCA_964630605.1 uncultured Mageeibacillus sp.
ATTGGCAGACGCGCTAGCTTCAGGTGCTAGTGATCGCAAGATCGTGCAGGTTCAAGTCCTGTTTTCCGCACCACAAGCCCGTAATATTGATATTACGGGCTTTTTTTACAGCTAGGACTCTCTATAAATGGATGATACTTCAGAACTTTTCTCGATAAGTATAGCCGTGCGCGAGCTGGCGGAATTAAGTCGCAGAGAAGGTGGGCTGTCATCTCCTTATTATGGAGGTATATCCGGTCCTGAAGGGATAGCTTTACACAGAGAATATGCCAGGCGTGCTCCGGAGTTTTTTCCCGGTGCAGAAATTTTTCTGGAATATGGATTGTCCGGCAGCTACGCTCATTCAACACTTCCTTATACTCTGCAGGTTAAAGGCCGCTGCGACACCATTGCTGTCAAAAATAAAGAAATAACTTTGATTGAAGTTAAGAGCTTTCGGGGTTCAGCACGCTTTTTGCCGAAAAATGGTGATACCGTTCATTGGGCACAGGCAAAAATCTATGCCTATCTTTTGGGACAATCAAATTTTCTTACTATTAACGGCATAACTTCCGATAAAATTACCGTTGCTTTGCATTATCTTTCTTTGGATAACGGCGAGCTAATTACTCACGAACAAAGATACTCTTATACTGACTTGAAACAATTCTTTTTATCTATTTGCAAATATTATTTAGATACACGCATGGCTCTGATCTTACACCGCGAACGCCGTAATAAACATAATAGCAAAGCATCCTTTCCTTTTCCGGATTTGCGTCTGGGCCAGCATGACATGATGCGCGAAGTAACTGCAGCGATTCGAGATAAGCAGGTTCTTTTTGTCAGCGCGCCTACCGGAAGCGGAAAAACGATTGCTGTGCTCTACCCCGCCCTTAAGGCGCAGGCATACGGTTTGAATGAAAGTATTTATTATCTGACACCATCAAGATCACAGCGGACAGTGGCTGAAGAAGCCTTAGCTTTATTGCGTCAGCAGGGTTTTCTGATACGGGCGATTACCATCCGGGCCAAACAATCAATGTGTGCTCAGCCTAAATATTTTTGTGATAAAAATAAATGTCCTTATGCGACAACGTATTTTGAAAGGCTGGAGGATGCTTTAACTGAATTTTCACATAAACAAGATCTTTTGCCAGACGATATTTTCGCCCTTGGAAAAAAATATCACTTGTGCCCTTATGAACTATCTATAGATCTAATGGATAGTTGCGACTTGGTGATTTGCGACTATAACTATATTTTTGATCCCAGAATTAGGTGGAGCGACAAGCTTGATGATTCCAAACACCGATACACTCTTTTAGTCGACGAAGCTCATAATCTGGCTGAACGCAGCCGTTCCATGTTTTCTGCGATCATTGAATCAAAACAACTTGAGCAGCTGAAGTCAATCCTTCAACAGGTTACCGTGCCCGATGATCCCAGTTTAAAAGAGGTTCTGGTTGCTATTGAGGAACTGGAAACTCTTCTTAATTCATACAGTAAAGCGTTGAGTAACGATGCCGGCGATGACGTCAAGGAAGCTTTTGTTAAAGAGCATCAGAGTTTAGGCTTATTTTTTACAAAAAACTTTTACGCAACACGCAAAATTCCACCTCGTCTCCAGTCCTGTATAACTCGTTTAAATTTTAAATTACAGCAATTCTTTGAGTATTTTCGTGAATTTCCGCAGCGTGAAACAGCCAACACGATTCGATTTGATTTACTGCATTTTCAAAATATTGCAGAAGAATATTATGATGAAACCTATATAACGGCGGCCCGCTGTTTAACTGGCGGAAAGACCGCTCTTTCACTTTTAACTTTAGATGCTTCGCAGCATTTGACCAAAACTTATTACGGCAAATCTTCAGTGGTATTCTTTTCAGCAACTTTGGAACCTTTCTCTTATTTTGTCAGCCTGTTAAATGCTAATTACAAGATAGACAAACCGGAAGTATTAAAGTTAAGCAGTCCCTTTTCGAAAGAAAGGCGTTTGGTAATTGCTTACGATGAATATTCTGTTCGCTATCGGGACCGGATGATTACCTTGCCCGGTATAGCTGATTTGATTTTAGAAATAGTGTCGCAAAAGCCAGGTAACTTTCTTTTGTTTTGTCCGTCGTTTGCTTACTTGCATCAATTCAGAAATTATATTAAGCAGAAAGAAATACCTGAAAAACTGGATATTATAGTGCAGCCTGCCGGTATGAATGAGCAGCAAAAAGAAGAATATCTCCGCCGGTTTACTTCCGCTGCAAAAGACCGATCTTTGCTTGGGCTGACGGTGTTAGGATCTTTATTTACGGAAGGGGTTGATTTAAAAGGAGATGCTTTGACCGGTGTAATAGTTATTGGAACCGGCTTACCTGCCTTAACTCCGGAACGCGAAATACTACGCCAGTATTATCAGGCGAAAAGCGGGCTTGGTTATCAGTACGCTTATACCTGGCCGGGATTTAACCGTGTCACTCAGGCAGCGGGACGTTTGATTCGCTCACCTGAGGACTGTGGCATTGTCTTGTTAATAGATGATCGCTATTCAAAACCAGAATATCAACAGCTGTTTCCCAAAGACTGGGATATCTTTTATGCCGATGACAAACAGTCTTGTTTGGATCGGATTCATTCTTTCTGGTCAGATATTGAATCTACGTCAATATAACCACTTTCTTTCAGCTGCTTGGTCATTACTAAGCCAGTTTTTGTCTGAGCAAGACCCCCTAAAGCTGTTTCTCTCAGCGCAGGCGGCATCATGCGTCCAATCTTTCCCATGGTATCGATCACCTCATCAACCGGTATTCGGCTTTTAACTCCGGCCAGAGACATTTCTGCTGAAGATAAAGCTATAACAACCCCCGCTGTGTTTCGCTTGATGCACGGAACTTCAACCAAACCAGCTACAGGATCACAAGTAAGTCCCAGCAGATTTTTTAAAGCGATAGCCAGTGCATGGCCGGACTGTGAAGGACTGCCGCCACAAGCTTCGACAGTAGCTGCTGCTGATATGGCAGCAGCGGCCCCTACTTCAGCCTGACAGCCACCCTCAGCACCGGAAATAGAAGCTTGATTTCCGATAATTATGCCGCATCCTGCTGCCGTTACCAGAAAATTTATTTGCTCTCGCCGTGACATCTTAAGATGATTTCTGATAGCAAAGAGAACACCTGGCAAAGTACCCGAGGATCCGGCTGTCGGTGTAGCACAGATTACACCCATCGCAGCGTTAACTTCATTGACAGCAGTGGCATAGACCATAGCACGCGTATAAATAGATCCGCTCAGGGCATTGCCGCTTTGCAGATATTTAGCAAGCAATTTAGCATCACCCCCGGTCATGCCGGAACGCGATTTAACCCCTTCTATACCCTGAAGAGCAGCACGCTCCATTACTGACAGGTTTTGTTCCATATGCTGTATTACTTCTTCTTTGCTTTTGTTAGATTCCTCAACTTCAGTGCAAAGGAAATATTCATGCAGGGCTATACTTTCCTGCTCACATAAATTAATTATTTCTTGTAATCTGTGGATCATAGCTATAAACCTCCTCTGTTTCGGAATCACTAATTAAATCAGGCTCAACCCTTAGCGCACCCAAACCTATTACCTGGTAAATATGACCGATTTTGCCGATATCCTCCATAGCAGAAGGCGGAATCTCACCGTCGGTAGCCAGCAGCATTAGTGCGCGCTCTCCTTTGCCCGAGCGCGAAACTTCCATATTGCTGATATTTATATTGGCTTTAGCCAGCACACCGGTTACCTGAGTTATAATCCCCGGCTGATCTTTATAAAAAACTAAAATTGCAGGGTTTTCACCTGAAAGATGGATATCAAAACCGTCGATCTTGGTGATATCAATGGTGCCGCCACCTAAAGACACGCCGCGCAATGACAGTGTGCGACCTGCTGAATTTAAATAGAGATCTACCGTATTGGCGTGTTCAGTCGGATCATCGCTGGTCTCAATTGAAACTTTCATATTTGACTTTGCCGCTAAATCATAAGCCTGGCGAATTTTCTCGCTGCTGGTGGGCAGTCCCAGCAAACCTGAAATAAGTGCCAGGTCAGTTCCATGACCCTGATAAGTATGCGCAAATGAGCCGAAAAGAACGATACAAACTTCTTCCGGAGTCATACCGAATATGGAACGTGCCACCAATCCTATACGCACAGCTCCGGCAGTGTGTGAACTTGAGGGACCCACCATGACCGGTCCGATAATATCAAAAAGACTTTTATAAACAGACATTAAATACCTCCTTCACGACAATCATAACATTTAGAAAAATATTATTTTGGTGCGAGCATAAAAAGCATTCGGCGCTCAGTCACAGTTTCTTTTCAGATCTGACAAATCAATGTAGAAAGGATTTTCCAAAAAAGTGAGCTTTTTGTAATCCTTTTCCATTTTTCGGCAAAGATATAAATCTAAAAACTGGCTGGCGTTTTTTTCTATTTTATCGGCAACCTGGAAGCGGTAGAGGCGATTCAAGGGAGCAGATAATATATGTTGTAACAGGGCCAGAGTTCCCCGGCTCATTTTAAGATAATCTTCTGAGCTGTCACCGCAGCTGTGCCGGTGGCAGATTATGCCGGAATTGCTAAAACTAAAAACAGCATCGCCGGAAACCGGGCGCTGACAGATAACGCAGCTGTTAAGCCGAGGTGCATAACCGGCTTCTGCCAATAAACGTAAAGTTGATAATCGACTGATCAGAACCGGACGTTTAGACTGGGATACTTCATAAATAGTATAAGCCCAAAGATCAAAATATTTTTTATCGGGTGGACTGTGTCTGGTCAGATCTCTGAACACTTCGGCAGCGTGTGAGGCTGCGGTCAGGTGCTCCAGACTCTCACTTATGTTTAGAAAAGACTCAATTACCTCACCGTCGTCAACATAGAATCGCCCTTTATGATGAAATAAATCATAATTACAGAGAGAAAAGAGATTTGATACGGATCTAAGTTTACTTTTAACAGAGCAGGCTCCCCTTGCGCCGGCCGAGATTAAACCGTAGTCCGGGGTAAGAATATGCAGCATACGATCACGTTCGCGATAAGGGAACGACGCCATTACAAAACCTTTACTGAAAATATTTGTCATGGCATTTGTATGGTCTTTGTATCAAGGCCCAGCTCAGCCAGGTCCTGAGGGCGATTCATCCAGTTTTGGCGTACCTTGACAAAAAGCTCCAAATGAACCTTCGCCTCCAACATATTTGAAATGGCAGCACGTGCCTCTGTACCTATAGATTTAATTTTTTGTCCTTTGTGCCCCAGTAAAATTCCTTTGTGGGAAGGTTTGTCGCAAAGAATGGTAGCTGCAATATAAACTTTACGTGTTACTGCCGGATCAGTTTCTTCAGTAAACTCATCAATTACAACTGCAACTCCGAAAGGAACTTCTTCCTGAGTTTGCAGCAGCACTTCACGCCTGATCATTTCTTCAGCTAACGTTTTCTCAGTTACGTTGGTTTCTTCCCCATCGCGGAAAAGAGCTTCTTGAATTGGCAAAAGCCTTTTAATTTCTTCCAGCATCTCCTCTACTCCGTCACCTGTGTTTGCTGCAATCGGTATCAGTGCTTTAAAAGGATAGGCTTCATTGTACGCCGCTATCAAAGGCAGGATATTTTCTTTAACGGCAATATCACTTTTATTTATTAGCAGTATAACGGGTGTGTTATCCTCGGCAGCCATTTTTAAAATTTCCCGCTCAAGATCGGCCAAAAAAGGCTTAAAAGAAGCTTCTATCATCAGTAAGACAACATCTGCCTGGCGAATAGCAATTCGGGCCGATTTTAACATAGCTCGTCCCAGTGAAGTTTTAGGTTTATGGAAGCCGGGTGTGTCGAGAAAAACGATCTGACAATTTTCATCATTGTAAACACTCCGAATCAAATTTCTCGTTGTCTGTGGTTTTGGTGTTGTGATAGCCAATGTCATACCGGACAAATAATTCAATAAAGTAGATTTGCCGACATTAGGTCTACCCGCTAAAACTACATATCCGCTGGGAAGTATGCGTACAGATGAGTCTGCATTGACAATGTTTTCTTGCAGAGCTCTCATTTTGAGTTGGTCTGCAGCTGTTTTATGATCGTAACCAACAAGATGCAGCAAGCCGTGCACAAGTAAAAAAAACAGTTCTTCTTTTAAAGTATTCTTAAAATCCTTAGCTTGTTTGTCCACCAGCTCAAGGCATATCATCAGATCGCCCAGAGATAAGTTGTTTGGTTTTTCGGAGTCAGTCGCCAACCAGGGCGAAAGTTCTTCTGTCAATCTGCCGTCTCGCCATTCAAAAGAGGGAAAAGACAGAATATCGGTTGGACTATCAATATCACGATGCTCACGATTAAGTTTACGTATGGCATTTTTGCTGATGAAACTGACGTCCAGCGAGAACTCAATATCAGACTCTGCTTTAACAAGTTCCAGAGCTGGCAGATAATCAAAAGTTCTCTTCACTGCAGCTTCTACAGTTTCTTGCAGCTGGTCGGAATCATATTTTCTTTGCTTGTTATGAATTCTTATTTTCACTTGCTTATCTTTTCTCTTCTTTTAGTTAGTTTCTGTTGCTGCTTCGGGATACTCCACTCTCTCGTGGAAATGCCCTGCATAAACTTGCAGAAACGCATCTATTATGGTTTCAATATCAGCAAAAGAAAGGCCTGAATTTTTCAATTGCTCCTGATCTATTTTCTCTTTGATTATACTGCGAATTAATTTTTCAGCGTCAGCTATATTCTCAATACCCGACGAGCGCATTGCTGCTTCGGTAGAATCTGCCAGCATTACGACTGCAGATTCCGGAGTAGACGGTATCGGTGTTGTGTAACAATATTCTTTGTCGTTGGGAAGTTCTCTTCCGGCCTTTTCCGCTGTTTCTTTCGCTTTATGGTAAAAATAACGCAGCCTGGTTGTGCCGTGATGTTCGCTCGCTATGCGCAGAATGGGCACGGGCAGACGGTAACGTCTTCCAATTTTGAGGCTATCTTTTGGATGTTGAGTTATTATTTGTGCGCTTTCCAAAGGTGACAAAAGATCGTGTGGGTTATCTCCTTGTTGGTTTTCCGTAAAATACATAGGAGCTTCCAGCTTGCCAATATCATGATAATAAGCTCCTGTACGGGCTATCATCGAGTTGGCTCCGATAGCTTCGGCGGCAGCGTCAGCCAGGTTAGCTACCATCAAACTGTGCTGCGAGGTACCGGGAGCTTCTACGAACAAGCGTTTCAGCAAAGGATGTCCAGGCTGAGACAGTTCAATTAATCTCAAGGGAGAGACTGTGTTGAAGATCATTTCGTAAAGTGGCATGATGCCGATCGCTACTACAACTGAAATCACACCGCTTAAAGCAGTTTGCGCAACATTAATAGAAATTATTGCCCAGGTTTCTTTCTCCAATAAACCAATCACAGCGGTCAGGAAAAAATTGATAAATGCTGTTGACAAAATAATTTTGGCGTAATTATCCTGACGGCTTATACCTTTCGTGTTAAGTGCAGCTACCAAAGAACCGCTCAAGGCGATCAAGGGGAAAGCAGGAGAAAATCCGACCATAGGTGATACTAGCAACACCAATAAAAATGAAATAACTAATGCAGAACGGAAGCCAAAATAGGCAGTAATAACAACTGCGCTGAAATATATTGGCGGGGCCAGAGGATAGGAAGTCGATATATAAGCTGATAAAATCAAGGTTATGAGCACAGTAATGATAACTGCTATTAACTGACGTGGTTCATCGAATACTTCGCGGTTGTATCTTGAAAAATATAACCAGGCCAGCATAGCGCTCACAAAAACCAAACCAACTGTACCCAGAATTGTTATCCAGTCAATATCATCATTGTCTATCAGATCCAAAGCATCAAGCTTGGCCATAACTTCGTCCGTCACAACTTCACCAGCAGTTATAATCCTGCTGCCTCTGTTTACCATGACGGGGTTATTCAAAACCTGATCATAGGCGGCCTGCTTCGCACTTTCAGTTGCTTCAACATTATATTCAATATTTGGTTTGATCAATAAGGTGAGAAAACGAGCGATCATCTCTGTATCACTGTTATTAAAAGAAAGCTGTTCAGATATGCGCTCACTGCTTTTAGTCAGTTCCCGTTGCAGGGAAAGAGAATCCAGAGACATAAGTACCAATGCATTGGCTTCGGTCCGCATGACATCAAAAATTGAATCCAGCCTGTCCCTGTCTATGCGCATCATTTCCTCGGCATCTCCCGATTGTATTACGATATTTAAATTCTGATCCAAGGCTGAAATTAACGAAGAAGCTGCCAACTGAATCATCGATTCAGACGGCCTGCGTGTAGGAACTCTGGTCGGACCTTCATTTGCTTCTCCTGTGTCGTCTATTCCGGCTGATCGCTCCGTTGGATAAAGTTCTGCCCTTCTTTCATCAACCATAGTTCTGAATAATGTTACAGCGGAAAGCGAAGCAGCACTTTTTTCTTCTGAGCGCATCATAACACTGGGAACCAGTGTCATTGCTTCCCGGGCTCGCCTTTCTGTTTCAACTTCGTCTACAATGGCACGCGGAGCGGTTATATCATAGAGACTGGTATCCCCTAGTTCTAAATCATAAGTACGCGGAATCGAGCCAAAATAAACTATGATCATAATTGCTATCAAAGCTAAAGCTGTGAGAAGCCCCGTTAAAAATCTTCTGCTGCGCAAAGACATCTTCATCGTTTATAACCCTCACGCCGGTTATCTTTTCTTTTTTTCTCTGCCTTTTCGTAGGCACGAATGATGCGTTGTACCAAAGGATTCCTCACTACGTCGCGCTCAGTCAGTTCGACATTGGCAATTCCTTCTACATTCTTTAGCATATAGGCTGCATCCGCTAAACCGGAGCGGGTGCTTAGAGGCAGGTCGATTTGGGTAACATCACCCGTTACCACAGCTTTCGCATTATAGCCAATGCGAGTCAAAAACATTTTCATCTGTTCTCTGGTTGAGTTTTGAGCCTCATCCAGAATAATAAAGGCGTCATCCAATGTACGTCCGCGCATATAAGCCAACGGTGATATTTCAATCTCACCACGCTCCAAATGCCGGTGATAGCTGTCAAAACCCATCAGGTCATTCAAAGAATCATATAAAGGTCTCATGTACGGATCCACTTTATTTTGAAGATCACCCGGTAAAAAGCCTAAATTTTCGCCTGCTTCGACAGCCGGCCTCGTCAAAATAATGCGGGATACACTGTGATCTCTGAAGGCTTTAACTGCCATCGATACAGCCAGATAGGTTTTACCTGTTCCTGCCGGACCAATGGCAAAGGTAAGCTCATGATCCCGAATAGCATCAACATATTTCTTCTGCCCGGCTGTTTTACTTAAAACGGGTTTGCCTTTTGCATTGACACAAATAAGATCAGGTGTAAATAATTCTGCTTCAGAGAAAGTATCTTCAAGTGCTGCATCGAGTAGATAACGAACCAATTGTTCAGTTACCGGTGTGCCGTCACGACACAACTCGTGTAAACGCTCGAAAATTTTAAGGGCAGCATCAACCCTTCTTTTGTCCGTTCCTCTGATCACCATGCCCTCAGCAGTAGTATCACATTCAACGGATAAGGCTCTCTCCACCAGATCACCATGGGAACTGCAGGCTCCAAGCAGAGCCAGTGCTTCTTCCGGACTGTTTAATTTAATGTATTTTTCAAAAATTTTATTATTCTCTTCCATATATTTAGTATAGCTATTTATTCACTTATTGGGACGGGCTTTGCAGGATCGGTTTTAGTAAATCAAATTGATAAGCTATCCTATCCTCCCGTAAAGCCGGTATTTCAACTTTAGCTAAAGCTTCAATGCGTATAGATGGTGCATCATCACCCAGCTGTTCTGTAATGGAATTGCTCACTGATTCCAGATAGGGCAAAACGTATTGTTCGAGATCATCAGGACGTAAAATCGCTTTTATTTCAAAATTGTGCTCGCGATCGAAAGCAATTCCATTAATAAGTATAGAATCTTGTCTGGCTCTGATCTCAGTTGTTGCGACCTTGCGCTCATCATTTATCGAAATAGCTTGGGCTCCCAATGTAGACAACTCATTCACAAACTCTCTGATAACGCTGTCTTTCATCTTCTGTCCCGGAACTGTGTTTAGAGTTATTACAACTCCGGAATTAACTGCAGATCTGAGACCGGCAAAAATAGCATAATTTTCTCTTTCATCGATTAACCGCGATAATATCTCATTTCCTTCTCCCGTCAGATCTTCTTCAAGCTCTCGAATGTATTCTTGCAGCTGAACATTACGATCAGATAACTCTTCGTTGCGGCGCTGGTAGTCTATGATGTTCTTCTGCAAATCCTGCACATTCTTTTCGCTCAGGCTGGCTGTATTCTGCCCTTTCATCAAAAGAGCCAGAGCAATACCTAAAAGAATACAGATAAATAACAGCCCGCCTTTTTGTATCCATTTTTTCTTATCCATAAATACCAGTCTCCTAACAGACTTATCTTGCTTCGAGCAAAGTAATCAGCGAACGGTAATCGCCGGAACGGGAGAACGAAGGCAATTCTAAAACAGTATTTGTTTCTAAATTCATGAGAATGCCGATCTCGGGGCTCGTTATGTGCTTGAGGTAAGCATCACCGGCAATTGCATTTTTCATCTCTTCAACAGGTCCGATAGCCTCAATGATATAAGGAGGCATCTGACGATAGTCATAACATAGAATGGTTGGCCCGATACAGCCGATCTGGGGCACAGCAGTAAGCCGTATACCGTTAAAAGCCAGAGCTTGTGCGCCATTGGATCTAAGTATCTCTATTACATGCAAAATAGTCTTGTCATGAACGATCGATTCTACAGGATGTAAAGTCGGGTCATATTCTAAACGATCATTAAGTGTTACCCGTATTCCTGCACCTTCGACAGCTGTTAATCCCGCCAAAAGAGCATAATTTTCTCTTTCCCGAATAATCTGATCATAAGATTCAAGACCTTGAAGATTGCCAATAAGCAAATTCTTTTTAGCTTCCAGCAATTCATTTTGCTCAACCAGCCGTTGGTTTTGAGCCTGTAGCGCTTCATATTCAATAACGATATCCTGGTAAACTGACAGACGGTCGTTGCCTCTATCTTTGCCCGCGACTATAGAACGGCCAAAAGCGCCCACCGCCAAACCACATACAATCATCAGAATAGTTATATATAAACTGCGTTTATTTTGCTTTGTCATATGTTTAGAATACATCATGTAGGGGTAATTGTGTCTATTTACTTATCACTATCAATAATTCATAATCAAAATCGCTTAGCCGTATATTCTTTTTAAAAAAGGCCCAAAACGTTGCGGTAACAGACTGCTGAAGGTTAATACCTCTCCACTGGTAGGATGCTTGAAAGTTAAGCCGGAAGCATGCAGCAAAAGGTCATCATTCTCCAATACACGTACGCGTGTGTTGCCATATTTCTCATCATTTAATACCGGACAGCCGATCATTGCAAGATGAACTCTGATCTGGTGTGTGCGTCCTGTATGTAATCTCAGACGTAAATGAGAGATTCCATCTTTACTGGCCAGCAATTCAAAGTATGTTTGTGCCGTCTTGCCGGCTGCTTGAACGGACATTCGTTTTCTATGCTGTGGATCTCTGGCCAGAGCAGCATCAATTAAGCCTTTAGCTGTTTCGGGCTTGCCCATAACGATAGCCTCATACATGCGAATAATATCTCTGTTTTTTAATGCCGCAGCCAGTTCTTTATGGGACTGATTGGTCTTGGCTATCAGTAAAAGTCCGGAAGTATCCTTGTCCAGCCGGTGAACAATACCACGACGCTTTGGATCGCCTAAATCAGATAGATTATCGCCAAAGTATTCTTTTATCGATTCCGCCAATGTGCCGGATCTGTGACCGGGAGCAGAATGGGTCACTATGCCTGCAGCTTTTTCGATGACAGCCAAATCCTGATCCTCATATATTACATGTAAAGGCGGTGTTTCAACTTTTTCTGCCGGTTTATTATTGATAAATTCAATCACGACCAGGTCATTGACTTCCAACTTCTGAGATCTTTTCCCTGGCTTATCATTAATCAAAACAAAGCCGCTTTTGATTGCTTGTTGCCAGTAAGAACGGGATTTATCAGGAAAAACATGAGCTAAATACCGGTCTAATCGTTCGCCTGCCAGTTCTGCAGTGACTTTACACTCTCTAGGATTCATTGTCATTATTTTCCGCAGGTGGAAATTTGGGATCAAGCTGGAATAAATTGTTCAGAAAATCTCGATCTATAATGGCGATTAAAATTAATAATCCGGCACCAACGGTGATGCAGATGTCAGCGACGTTAAAGCTAGGAAAATAATAAGAACCAAAATTAAACATTAGAAAATCGGTTACAGCACCTAGGCGAATCCGATCAATTAAGTTACCCAGGCTGCCTGCTAAAATAAGGCTTAGAACAATAC
>CAZVVR010000027.1:0-12111 GCA_964630605.1 uncultured Mageeibacillus sp.
ATAGTATAATGCCTCCAGAATAACGCCTATTCTCTGTTTAATGGATGTGCCTTGCATGTGTCTCCTCACTTTAAATCAGACTGAAGAGGCCAAATAAGTCTCTGTCAGTCTGATTTTAACATTTTTTGATAGTACGATATAAGATATTTAAATTTATTAAATTTATTCTCATATTGACGGAAGCTGCGGCCAGTCGGCTGACCGCAGCTTTTTACTAATTTTTAAGACAGATCTATCTCGATTGTTCCGTCAACAAAGTCCTGAATAATTTGGTCCATTGCGTCTTTAATTTCCTGATCAACTTCAATATACCATTCGTCCAGATATATAACGCCCTGGGCTGCGCCCATCGGCAAAACTTTTTCAGGAAGTTCGTTATCTAAGAAAGCCTGGTAGGCAGCCTCATAGGCTACGGATGTATCCTTAATGACCGAAGTAATGGCCATAGTCGGCGCTACATCGTTCTGGCCTGCGCCAGAACCAATACCGTAGGCTCCTTCTTCTTCAGCGGCTTCCATTACGCCCAGTGAAGACTGGTTGGCTATAGGGGACAATACATCTGCACCCTGGCTGATAAAGCCTTTGGCCAGTTCTTTAGCTTTGTTTACATCGTCCATTGAACCTGTATTTTCGGAAAGAACTTTAACATCAGGATCAACATAAGCTACGCCTTGCGCAAATCCTTTTGAGCCGTTGATAATCGGGTTAATTGGTGTACCGCCAACGAAACCAACTGTTCCGCTTTCGGTCATCATGGCTGAAAGTGCACCCATCAGGAAACCTTGTTCAGCGTCCTGAATCGCGAAAGAGCGAGCGTTGGGTCCGGTTACAGCTGAGTTAATCATGAAGAACATAACATCAGGATAGTCGCCCATTACACGTTCGGCTTCATCAGCATAGGTACTGGTTGCCAGGAAAATAATATTGTAATCACTGTCCGCAAACGTTCTGATTGAGTCTCCAACAGCGGACACGGGCACATTCTCTACGTAGTGAGTTTCAGCACCCATAGCTTCGATCTTTTCCAGTCCCGCATAAGCGGTAGCATTCCAGCTCATATCAGAGATGGCGCCTTCCAGAATCAGAGCAACACGATTGGCCTTTCCGTCGGTGCGCAGGCCGGGTCTGCTTTCGCCAGCCGGTTCAGTCCCGGGTGCTTCAGTCTCTACCGGATCAGTAGTTTCCGGTTCATCGGTTCCGTTGCCGCAACCTACTGCTAGGCTGAGAGCAAAAACCAGGGCAAAAACCAAGCTCAACAATTTTAAAATCTTCTTGTTCATTCTCTCTCCTTTTTTGCGATTCCCCGAAAGTGCTTTTATTGGTCCAAGCTGCAATTTTTAATGCTCGCTGATTCGGGGAAGACTTTGTACCGAGAGGTCAAACATATACATTTGGTTTGTATGTAAGATTCATCTCGGTACTTGTTTTCAGTCTATCTGACTCTAAAAAAGTATATTACATGTACATTAATTTGTAAACTGTATAAACTTTGCATTTATATTCAAAAAAAGGCGTACAAAATGTCAATGCTTGTTTTTTATAAGTTGGTTTTTATTATTCAAGATCAATAACTATGTCCCCTGCTGCCAGGCTAGCTTCAATCTCATTGATCTGTTTTTCAACTTCAGGATCTATATCAATGTAAAAATCGCCAATATAGACTACACCCTTGGAGGCACCCATAATAATAAAGCCACTTTCGGGTAATTCCCCTGCTTTAAACATTTTATATACTGCTTCATAGGCAATAGAAGTGTCTTTCATTACCGGAGCCACAGCCGAGGTAGGTCCTACGGAATTCATGTTTTGACCAGGTGGCAGAGAAAAAACTCCTTCTTCTTCAGATGCTTCTACAACTCCCAGTGCTGCCGGTCCGGCCATTGTTCCCAGGCAGTCAGCGCCTTGCTGTACCATCGCTTTAGCTAATTCTTTGGCTCCTCTTACGTCATTGTTGTCACCGGTAAATTCCACTATGGTTTTGCAGTCCGGATTCACGTATTCGGCTCCAACGGTAAATGCCTGTCCGCCTTTAATCATGGGTTCGAACTGAAAACCACCCACAAAGCCGACAGTATTAGTTTCGGACAGCAAAGCGGACAGTGCACCCATTAAAAAGCCCTGTTCAAAATCCTGTACCTGAACTGAACGAACGTTTTCTTCATCCGCAGTTGCGTTTATTACAAAGAACATTATTTCCGGATAAAGCTTAGCAGATTCTTTTGTCACATCCTGAAAACTTGATGAAGACAGGAAAATAATATTGTATCCACTTTCTGCAAATGCGCGGATAGCATCCGGAGCTTCAGAAACACCGGTGTTTTCCGTATAGTTTATTTCAGCACCAAGAGCGCCAATTTTCTCGAGACCACGGTGTGCATCGCTATTCCAGCTCATATCCGAGATGGCTCCTTCAAGGATTAAGCCAACCTGATCGGGCTTGCCATCAGTACGAACACCGGGACCTGTTTGAGTAGGTGCAGCTGTATCTGTAGTATCGGTGCCGTTTCCTTCAGACCCTTCAGACCCTTCAGCCGGGCCACAGGCTGCTACAGCAAGCAACATGAGTACTACCATCAGACATAAGCTAAGTAATTTCGATAGATTCTTTCTCATTTTTTCTCCTTTTGGACAAATGTTTAAAAGTCCAATATTAATTCTTCATTTGTTGCACTAGTATAGCCAGCTGAAAGAGTATATGAAAGCGTTCAGATTATTTTCGATATATTGATTAAATGGTCAGTCAATCATTGTGCATTTTTCATATACTATTTCTGCATAAACAGTTAATAGCACTTACATTATTCAGATAATGCAAAGTTGGAAATTATTTAAGACTATCCCGGCCAACAATTTGGGTTTCAAAAACCAGAGCTTCGGGAAATTTTTTCGACAGAGATTTTGCTATGACATCTACATCGGCATTTTCTTCATATAATGCAAACAATGTGGGACCGGTTCCGCTCAAGGATACAAACGGACTTTTCGTTTCTGTCAGAGCATTTATATAATCGTTTATTTTCGGGTAACTTTGTTTCACATAAGGTAAAAAAGAATTTTCCAGCAGCAAAGAGAAATCTGAATAACTTTTTTCAGCGATTATCTCCGAGTACTTTATCTTGAACGAGCTGCGATTTACCGGTTTATTCGCTTTCGACTCAGTGTTTAATGCTGCAAAGGCGTGCTTTGTTGAAATACTGATTGGTGGTTTAAAAAGGATTAAAGCCAATTGGGGAAAAGCCGGAAATTCTTCAATTATGTCACCGATGCCGCGGACAAAACAGGTCCCTCCTGTGTAGCAATACGGCACATCAGCCCCGATCTCATGTGCCATATAGGAAAATGGCATAGCTTCAAAATTACCGTCTGCAAAAAATGCTCGTTCCAATAAGCGCAAAGTTGCAGCTGCATCGGCACTTCCTCCTCCGAGACCGGCCTGGTTGGGAATATTTTTCACTATTTCAAGATTGAGAGAATAAGAGTCAGGATTGATTTCATACCATTTAAAAAAAGCGCGTGCGGCTTTGTAAGCAATGTTGTTTTCATTTTCAGGTAAATCTGAGCGGTCACTGGAAACACACCAACTTGATTTATCGGATTTATACAAAAAAAGAGACAGTTGATCGCAAAGATCAACTGTCACCATCAAAGATTCTAAATTGTGATAATTGTCAGAACGGTGTTCCAGAACTTTCAACGATAAATTTATTTTTGCCGGAGCAATTTCTTTACCACTAAAGATTAATTGAGTCATATAAGCGGATTTTTAGTCTTGTTCCATCATTTCGTTCACTTCATCCTCATTGAATGCTATTTCAACAACACCCGTGAGTACATCCACATAACTAAAGCAAACATGCTCATCATAGTTGGTGCTGACAGGGCAGCGTACTGTGAAAACATTTGGTGAACAGCTCTCAAGATATCCCTCGTGAACTACTGTACGTCTGCGCCCTCCATTGGAACGAAGATAAATGCGTTCACCAATATGGTTTGAAAGTGTGTCACGACAATTTAAAACATCAGTTTTCGCGATCAATATAATCACCTCAATACAAAAATATATTTGCACACAAATGCAAACATATGTTATCATATTTAGTCAATTTTGTCAATTTTTGTGTGAATTGTCTAAAAATAAACTCTGATTTTCGGCAATTTATCTATTTTCCCACTGCTTCACAACTGATAACCACTGATCCCCCAAGAACCATGTCTCTCTGATAAAATACTGCAGATTGTCCGGGAGCTGTAAGCCTTATCTCGTCAGCAAAGCTCACAACAGCCTGATCTTTTGTGTCGCATAGCTGTATAGTACAGGGAATAGCAGTTCCTTGTGAGCGAAGCTGCACCAGGGCAGATACCCGCTCTTGATTTTCAAACATATTTTGCAGCTTAGCTGTGCATATCAAATCTCCTACCAACAGAGCCTTAGTCCGGCATTCAGACTCATCACCCAAAATGATCGCGTTATTGGCAGCATCAATCTTAATAACCGTCATGCGTTTACCAAAAGACTGACCCAGTTTTTTGCGCTGACCTACCGTGTAGCGGCCAATACCCGCATGTTCACCGATGACATTACCTTTGGTATCCAAATAAGGCCCTGCTTCGCCAATAGCATTTTGTTTCTTTAAAAACTCAATGCGGTCATCTTCAGGCAAAAAGCAAATTTCCTGACTGTCAGCTTTTTTTGCTAGCTTTATCCCGCACTCCGCCGCTATAGTCCGAACTTGAGATTTTGTCAGATCAGCCAGGGGAAACAACACCCTGGCGAGAGTCTTTTGGGGCAGTGCATAAAGGAAATAACTTTGATCTTTTCGAATGTCACGGGCGCGCAACAAGGTAACCTCCTGGTTTTGCCGGCGCTCAGGTAAGGGAATTTTCACACCTTCTGAATCCCCGATGCCAGCGTAATGGCCTGTGGCGATAAACTCACAATTATATTTATCAGCTTGAGCAACAATACCGGGGAATTTCATTACGGGATTACATAAAACACATGGATTCGGGGTTTTTCCGTAACGCCAGGCGCTGACAAAAGGAGCGATTACCTTAGAGGAAAATTCGGCACGGGCATCGTATACTATGTGTTCTATGTTCAGATGTGAAGCCAGAGATTTTGCATCATTAATCATGTCGTCACGGGCTTTCTCAGACCGACAGGAAAAAACCAGGCTCAGACCAATAACTTCAAAACCCTGCTCCAATAGGAGCACAGCAGAAACCGCACTGTCGACTCCGCCAGATAAACCCAGCATTACTTTTTTCTTTTTGGAATTTTGCATATTCAAACTTTAGCACAAAAGTTATTGACAGAGAGTAATAAATCACTGAAAGCAGCAAAACGAAACAGGCAGCCGTTCATCTAACAATGGTGAACTAGCTGCCTGCCTCTTTGAGGTGTACTTCCAAAGTACGTCCTCCTTTCCCCAGTCTCGCGCCAGATTTCACTTGTCCGGTGAGAAAAACCGATCTTTCCTCGATGATACCGAACAGAATTGCCGTGTATTCTCTAACAAGCTACTCCGAGTCTTTTTACTGCAGGGAAACCCCCTATGGTTGCGGAGTCTCATTTCTCCACGGACTTTAGTTGCGCGGACTCCTACTTGTTTGATTACCAAATCATTTTCTGCGTTGATTTCTTCTATGTAATCCTCCAAGAGGTTAATTTAATTTTATAATTCGAATTCCCATTTGTCAAGAACATTTTGCAGATTCTGCACAAAATAATGTCAAATCCAAAGCGACATGCTAACATATTGTGCAGGAGGAAGCCTATGAAAAATTTTCTGAAGTTTATCGTGGGACTGGTACTGGCTTTTGCTTTGATTGCAGGTGCAGTTTTAGTACTGGTGGCTGCTTATCAATACAAACCGGAAAACCTGGTTAAAATTAATATTCCGGATCCATGGCAAAAAGCGCCTCAGATTGAAAAAAATCAAGAGTATAGTCTTCTGAGCTGGAGTATTGGCTACGGCAGCCGTAATCAGAATACTGATAATTTCTTGGAAGGCGGGCGAGGTATACGGGGCAAAAGCAGACAGACAGTTTCTAATAACCTCGAAGGTATTTATGCGCAGATTGAAAAACACGCACCTGACCTGATCCTCCTGCAGGCAGTCGACCATAATTCCAAACGTTCATATTATTATGAACAAGACGTTATACTGGGTGAAGCTTTGGGCACGGGAATATATACACCTAACCATAAAGGATTTTTACCTAAACCCTGGCCGCTTTCGGGCCGGACTGACGCGGGGCTGGCGAGTTTTTGCCCCTTCGAAGTAACTTCTGCTGTTCGTCAGCAATTACCAAATAACTACTCCTGGCCAGCACGTATGTATAGCATGAAACATTGTTTGCAGATAATGCGTCTGCCTCTGGAAAACGATGATGCTGAGCTGGTTGTGATTAATCTAGACCTGAAGAGATACGATGATGATTCAAAAAGTCAAATCAAGCAGATGGATCTGCTGTACGAAAGCTTAAAATCTGAGCAGGACCGTGGTAATTACGTGATAGCCGGAGGAGACTACGGCCAGAGTTTACTGCCTTTTTCTCAGCTGAGATATAAGTCCTCAAACCCACACTGGGAGCCGGCTTTACTGGACAGAGCCGCAATACCCGAAGGTTTTCAGCTGGTTTATGGCGATCCTGATATACCAACCAGCAGATTGAATCATATGCCGTACAATTCAAGCTCTCCGGAAATGATACATTTTTTGACAGACGGTTTTATTGTCTCGTCTGGAGTTAAAATCGTATCCGCAGAATCATTTGATTTGGAATTTGAGTACAGTGATCACAATCCGTTGCAGCTGATCTTTTCTCTGGAATAAATCCGCAACCGGCAAATCGGTAATGATCAAAAAAAGCCATTGTGAGCTCACAATGGCTTTTTGATTAACTTATTTATTGCCGGAACTATGATTCTTTAATCGTCTGAGTCAATTAACTGGTCAAGATCAGCAAATATTTCTTCAAACAACTCATCCAGATAAGCCTGAGTTTCAAGTCTGAGTTTTTCGTACTTGTCCATTACGTATTTTCCGTTAGCAGTCAATTCGCTTTTTCCGCCTCCGGCACCGCCGTGGAACCGCTTGATTACTTTAAAACCAAGTCCCTCTTCCATATTGTTCAGAAGTTGCCAGCCTTTACTATATGACAAATTCATAGCTGCGCAAGCTTCGCTGACCGAGCCCGTCTCGTCTATATAATGTAAAAGCCTGACGGGACCCGGTCCGAAGATCACTTTATCAGTGACAAGCATAACTTTAGCAATCGCAGAAAGGGTTTCGTTTATCTCTTCTGGACGTATATCATTATCGTCTTCAATTGTTTGATCCGGCTGGCTCATGTAAACTACATATCTTTCCAGATTTCTTGAGCTCTCTCTGTGTGACGGGCATATATTTTTTCTTCGTCAACTGTCAAGAGTTCACGATCACGCATCACCATTTTACCATTGATCATGACGTCATTAGTCATACGACCATACATACCAAAGAGGAAATGACCGCCCCAGTTGTCGCCGTTCATGGGTGTGTGGGTTTTGTAATCCATTGTAATTATATCAGCGTAAGCGTTGGGTTTAAGAACACCGATATCTTTTGTGAAATAATTTTTAGATATTTCCGGATTGCCGTGGAACAGGAGTTCAAGAGCCTGACCAAAGCCTACGGTGGGGTCACTGAGGTGGTGACTTTGTAAAATCTTTGCAACTTTAGCAGATTCAACCATGTCATGAGTATAGGCATCTGTACCTAAACCGACACGCATTCCTTTTTCAAGCATTTTCACAACCGGTGTAGTGCCTATGGCATTACCCATATTTGACAGGGGGTTATGAACAACGCTAGTATCAGTTTCCTTGAGAATATCAAGTTCAAGATGATTGGTATGAACTGCGTGAATAGCTAGTGTCTTAGGTCCCAGGAGATCCCAGTTGAAAAGGCGCTCTGTTACCCGGCGGCCGTATTTCTTCAAAGAATCCAGCTGGTCTTCAATGCCTTCACCTACGTGAATATGATAACCGGCATCAATACCTGCCATCGCTTCTTTTACTTTGTTCAAAGTTTCATCAGATATTGTAAACGAGGCATGCATTCCGAAAAGACCTTTAATCATGTCTTGTTCATCTGTATTGTAAGCTTTAATGAAATCAACGTTTTCTTTAATTTCTTTTTCTGCGAACTCTACTCCTTCGCGATCTGTAAGCTCCAGAGAGAGTGTACCGCGAACACCAATATCATTGGCTGCCTCAGCAATAGCGAATAATGAACCTTCAGCAGCATGTGGGCTGGCGTGATGATCAAAAACCGTAGTTACTCCAAGACGGATTCCTTCCATAAATAACGTGTAAGCGTTAAGCTTGCAGTCTTCCAGTGTCAGTTTACGGTCCAGAGACCACCACTGATTTTCTAAAATTTCCAGGAAATTTGTTGTCGGTTTGGAGACAGACATGCCGCGGGCATAAGAGCTATAAATATGGGTATGAGCATTAATCAGACCCGGCATAATCACTCGGCCTTTAACATCGAGCACATCGTCTTCAGGATATTTTTTCTTCAGATCTTCAAAGTCGCCTACTGCGTCAACCAGCTGGTCAACGACACGAACGGCACCATTTTCAAAAAATGGATTTTCTGAATCATTGGTGATTAATTTTCCGTTACCAATAATCATATATTCTTCCTCCTATTTTTGCCTAAAAGGGCGGTGTGTAAATGTGGCTTTCACATTCACGATATTTTCAGAGCTCCTGCAGCAGGAGCTCTGATTTATCTATTGTTATTACATCATGCCTTGTATTCCAGCAGCCAGGGATAATCCTCTTCAACTGCTGTAATCATGGCTACAAAGCCATCAAGCATACGCTCATCACGATCGTTGCGAATTCCGCTTTCAAATACTTGAGTGTTTGAATCGCGGACCAGATATTTATCTTCATCAAGTTTGAGGAAACCGACATTTTCGGAATCTTCAAAGTCATCTTTGGTCCAATAGAGGGTAAACTTATCTTTGTACGGTAAGCCGGCGTGCGGGCAGAAGGTGCCGCAGTTGCCGCACTCGTTGCACATACCATCCATATGGAGAATTTGATGCAGATTTTCGTAACCGGGCACAGTAATCGCTACGTTGGCACGGTTAGGACATACTTCTTTACATATCTCACAGAACTGATCACATGTGAGGCAGCGTTCACCTTCGACGTCACGCTCTCTTTCGTGCATCAATACTCCGCGGCGTTTGTGGATTTCAGAAAGTTCGGCCGGCACTTCTACACGTTCGAAATCATTTGCCAGACCTTCACGTCTGAGAATTTCTTTCGCTACGGTACGGGAATCACCCATTGCTGCTACCACAGTGGAAGGTCCACGGCGGCAATCACCAACAACGTAAACATTGGGTTCACTTGACTCAAAAACTTCAGACAACTGAGGGCGATTACGTTGGTCTAATGCCAGATCGAATTTTTCAAACAAATTGGAATTGACTGAAGCACCGGTAGCACCGATAACAAAGTCGTACTCAAGATTTACGTACTCCCCGGTCCCGTTAACTGATTTACGGCCCGAAGCATCGTAATCTCCTAATTCCATTTTTTCACATCTGAGTGTTTTTCCGTCATAAGAGACCGGGGCTACCAGCTCAAGAACACCAACATCTTCTGCCAGAGCATCATTATACTCATCCTGGCTTGCCGGCATATACGCTTCAGTACGGCGATAAACGATATCGACATGTTCAACACCGGCTGTGCGTTTGGCCAGACGGGCACAGTCCATAGCCACATCACCGGCGCCTACGACTGCCACACGTTTGCCCATATCCACATCTCCGTCTTGTTTTGACTTAATTAAGACTTCAAGAGCATCGTGTACCTTGTCCTGACCTTCACTTACGGGCGAACGACCTTCTGCCCAGGCTCCGACTGCCAATACTACGTAGTCATAGTCTTTGCGCAGTTCCGCCAGATCAAAATCAGGATCACAGTTAAAGTGAAAGTTGACACCCTCGGCCACCGCTATATCGTAGTCACGGTCGATTTGCTCTTCTGAAATACGGAAATCAGGAATAGCATAACGAACGATGCCGTGTGATTTATCACGTTTTTCGTAAACGTCAACTTCCAGACCGTTACGGCGCAGGTAAATAGCCGCAGAAATTCCACCGGGGCCTGCTCCTATGACAACAGCTTTTTTGTCAGACCTGAGCTCTGCTGCTGAAATATTGCTGGCATAGAGTTTTTGACTCTCATCAGCTGCTTTAAGCTTGACATCGCGCATGTGTATTGCTACGTCGTAGTCAAGTCGTGTGCATTTTTCACGGCAAGGCTGTGCACAAAGCACACCGGTAATTGTCGGGCAAGCATTATCAATGGCTATAACCCGAATTGCTTCTTCATATTCACCATCAGCTACGAGTTTCAGATATTCGGGAATCTGCTGATTAATGGGGCAGCCACCGTCTTTGCATGGCGCTTTATAACAATCAAAAAGTTCAAGTTTGGAATCCGTCTTGCGGGAACCAACTTTCTCACGATAGCGCTTCTGGTTAGGAAGGGCCTTATAGCTGTAGTCATACAATTCTTTCAGTGCTTCTACATCGACATAACCACTGGAATTGTCTTTCAGCATATACTCGGTTTTTTGAGCTATCTGATGAAAGCGCTCATATCCGCCGGGCTTCAGAACTGTTGTAGCCATTGTCACCGGACTGATTCCGGTTTTGAGAATTTCATTGATATTGAAGGCGTCAGCTCCGCCGGAATATGAGATAGGAAGTTTACCTTCAAAGGCTTCGGACAGTTTCGTAGCCAGACTTACAGTCAAAGGCATCAGAGCCCGCCCGGACATATACATAGAATCAGAGGGTAATTGATTGTTGTCAGTATCACAAGGGAAAGTATTGGTCAGTTTCGCGCCAAAAGCGAGACCTTTTTCTTTCGCCAGAGGTAAAAGACGACCAAACATTTCAACTGCGTCATCATACTGCAGGTCACCCTTGAAGTGTGTATCAGGGAAAGCCACATAGTCATAACCCATTTCGTCCAGAGCTTCACGTGCGTAATCATAGCCCAACATGGTCGGGTTGCACTTAACGAATGCGCTGACATTTTTTTCAGTTAAAAGATACTTTGAAATTGCTTCAATTTCATCCGGCGGACAACCATGCAAGGTCGATAAGGTTGCTGCATTAGAAATATTAGGCGAAATAGCAGCTATATCTTCTGCCGAAACATTTTCAAATAAGTCAATATTTTCTTCCAGAAATTTGATTGCCTGTTTGAATACCGGACTGTCAGATGCATCTTTCAGACCTTCGATAAAATTATCAATTTTTTCAGTCTTGATACCTTCCAGGTCATAGCCAACACTCATGTTGAAAGCAAAATCATCTGCGTCAGATACTCCGAATTCAGGGGCCAGCACATGAATGGCAACCCAGGCTTTAACATATTCTTCAAAGGCTTCTTCTACCGTAAGCTCTGTTGACCACTCACAGTTATAGCATTCGTCTTGTGCGGTGATACAGGGTTTGGGTACGGCATTGCGAATTTCTTCACCATCCATAATCTGCACAGTTTTCAGTTCCAAAAAGCGAGCGCCGCCCAAATAAGCTGCGACTATATTTTGTGCCAACTGAGTAGCAGGTCCGGCTGCAGGTCCTACAGCAGAAGCTAGCTTGTCACCCAGTACGGTTGTCATGCGACGTCCCGAACGATTTTTATAGAATTTATTCTTGTTTACTCCGAAGACTGAATTTTCTTGCTTGTACTCTGAGAGGCTCCAGTTAATTAGTTGGTCAAAGCCCATCGGTCGCATAATGTCTCCCATTGTCTTCTCCTTACTGTTTTTGATCAGAAAATCAATACTTTTATTCGCAAACTGAAAATAAAAGTACTAACCCTATCTTAAATTATTTTTTTATACAACAAGGCCGGAGTCCTTGCGGAACTCCGGCCTCTGTACATAGTCTCTTATTTCTCGTCCATGTACTCAACGTAGTATGAGGGCATGGTGCTGTATATTGCTGCTGTCTTGACGAGGTCATCTTTCCAGGTGATCTCGTTAGGTGCGTGAGCCTGGGCTTCCTTACCCGGGCCTA
>CAZVVR010000028.1:0-11915 GCA_964630605.1 uncultured Mageeibacillus sp.
TTTAATACTATAAAATCTGCATAATTCTCATTTATTGTTTAGAATAGATATATTAAATAAATTAAAGTGACTTTGAACAAAAGCAGAGGAGGTTTTGGATGAGTAGAGCAATGATTATCGGAGCCGGTGGTGTAGCACGGGTTTGTGCTTATAAATGTGTTGAAAACAGTGAGGTTTTTAGCCAGCTGATGATTGCCAGCCGCACCAAGTCAAAATGCGATCAGCTCAAAAAAGAATTGGATGGGCGTGGTACAGAGATTGAAACAGCGCAGGTAGATGCGGATAATGTCCCGGAATTGGTTGAACTTATCAAGCAATATAAACCGGAAATAGTGATTAATTTAGCTTTACCTTACCAGGATCTGACAATTATGGATGCCTGCCTGGAAGCCGGTGTCAATTACTTGGATACTGCTAACTATGAACCGCTTGACACTGCAAAATTTGAATATAAGTGGCAATGGGCTTACCGTGACCGTTTCAAAGAAGCCGGTCTAACCGCTGTGCTGGGTTCAGGTTTTGATCCCGGCGTAACCGGTGTTTATTCAGCTTATGCTCTCAAGCATGAATTTGATGAAATTCATAAAATAGATATTCTCGATTGTAATGGCGGCGACCACGGCTATCCTTTTGCGACTAACTTTAATCCGGAAATAAATATACGCGAAGTAACAGCTAATGGGCGTTATTGGGAAAACGGCGAATTTATAGAAACCGAACCCATGGAGATAAAGCGCAGTTATTATTTTGAAGAAATTGGCGAGCGAGATATGTATTTGCTTTATCATGAGGAATTGGAATCCCTGGCAGAAAATATTACGGGAATCAAGAAAATTCGCTTTTTTATGACTTTTGGCGAAAGCTACCTGACGCATTTAAAATGTCTGGAAAACGTGGGTATGACCTCGATAGAACCGATCGACTTTGAAGGTCAGGAAATTGTTCCGTTACAATTCTTGAAAGCTGTCTTGCCGGATCCTGCAACTCTAGGTCCCCGTACGCATGGTAAAACCAATATAGGTTGTATTTTCCAAGGTATAAAAGATGGCCGGGATAAAATTTATCGACTTTATAATATCTCTGACCATCAGCAGGCATATAAAGAAACAGGCGCTCAGGCAGTATCCTATACCACCGGAGTTCCGGCCATGATTGGGGCTTCTCTGGTTTTACAGGGTCAGTGGCGTAAGGCGGGTGTCTTTAACGTGGAACAACTCGATCCGGATCCCTTTATGTCAGCAATGAACAAATTTGGACTGCCGTATACAGAAGATCGCGAACCCACTTTAGTTCCCTGAGTCTGCAGCGACTGTTTTCGGAAAAATATTAACGGGCCTGGAAAAAAACCTGGCCCGATTTTATGAAAAAGCTTATTTATTGAATTGCAGGTGGCAAGCAAATGAATTCAAACAACACAATTACGTCCAGACATGATGACGTCATCTTAGACCCGCGCAAACTTTTCAAGGAGCAGAACCGCCCTGCAGCCAAAGATTTACCATTTTTTGATCTGCCAACCCCGTATTATCTGATTGATTTACGCTCATTAGAAGATAATTTGCGGCTTTTGCGTTCCATCATGGATGTAAGCAGGAGTAAGATTCTTTTGGCACAAAAGGCTTTTGCTTGCTATCCGCTGTATCCTTTGATCGGTGAATATCTGAGTGGGACTGCGGCCTCGGGTTTGTATGAAGCTCTTTTGGGACGCGAAGAGATGGGTGATGACAGCGAAGTACATGTATATTCACCGGCTTTTAAACAAGCAGAATTTGAGAAACTGCTGGGCATAGCAGACAAAATAATTTTTAACAGCTTTAATCAATGGGGGCAATTTCGCAGTTGCCTGCTGGAACATAATTTGTCCGGAGACAGGCAAGTCTCACCCGGTATTCGCATTAATCCTGGCTATTCAGAAGTTGAACCTGAAATTTATAATCCTGCATCTGCTGATTCTCGCCTGGGCATTTCGGCCGAAGAGTTTAAAGCCGGAGTTAAAGATGGTCGGTTTGAAGGAATAGAAGGCATTCATTTTCATTCTTTGTGCGAACAAAATGCGGATGCTTTAGAAAAGACACTGGATGCGATTGATCATAATTTCGGCTCTTTCCCGGCCGGTTTGAAATGGATTAATCTGGGTGGGGGCCACCACATTACCCGGGCGGATTATGACATTGAGCGGTTGCTTCGTAACATTGAACGGGTTCAAAATAATACCAAAGCTGAAGTTTATCTGGAACCCGGAGAAGCGATTGCCTTAGATGCAGGTTTTTTGGTATCAACGGTTCTGGATTTGGTTAAAAATGTCAGGACAACCGCAATTCTCGATACTTCTGCCGCCTGTCATATGCCTGATGTTTTGGAGATGCCTTACACTCCTCAATGTTTTCTTGTGCAGGAGGTAAGCCGCAGTGAGTCAACCCGCTGGTATCAGGCAAAAGCTGCCGGTGAGCTGCCCTACGAAATTCGTTTAGCCGGGCCCAGCTGTTTAGCGGGGGATATTATTGGTGATTATTCTTTTGCGGTACCGCCGTTGCCGGGAGACAGGATAGTATTCCTTGATATGGCAATTTACACCATGGTTAAGAACAACACTTTTAACGGCGTGCCTTTACCGTCCATTGGAGTGTATCCTGAAGATGGGTCTTATCTGACTTTAAAAGAGTTTTCCTATAAAGATTTTAAAGAAAGACTAGGCTAAGGGGTTTGGTTGCGGTATGCGCATTCGTAACGTAGTTTTAACTGAAGGCACCATTTGGAAAAGGCTATTAATTTTTGCATTGCCTTTGATGCTAAGCAACTTTCTGCAACAGCTCTACAACACAGCTGACCTTTTAATCGTCGGCCGATTTGCCGGAACACAGGCTCAGGCTGCTGTAGGTGCGACCGGAGCTTTGGCCAACATGCTGGTAGGATTTTTTGTCGGTTTAGCAACCGGTTGTGCTGTTGTGGTAGCTCAGATGTATGGAGCAGATGACGATGACGGACTTTACCGCATGGTTCATTCATCCATGTCCATTGCGCTGACATCAGGTGTGCTGCTGACTGTAGCCGGCTTTATTTTCTCTACCCCTCTTTTGCGGCTGATGAACACTCCTCCGGAAATTATCGCAGATACAAGTATTTATCTGCGAATATTTTTTGCCGGTTCCATCCCCGCATTAGTTTACAACATGGGCGCGGGTATTTTGCGTTCAGTGGGTGACTCCAGGCGTCCTTTTTATTTTCTTGCTGTCAGTTCAATAGCGAATATTTTGCTGGACTTACTTTTTGTAGGAGCCTTTAAATGGGGCGTTCAGGGAGCTGCCTGGGCCACTGTTATTTCTCAGATACTAGCCGCTGCCCTGGTGCTGGTGAGTTTGATCAGAACAGAAAGCAGCTTTGGTTTGAATTTGCGTGATATTGCTTTTCATGGTCCGATCGGTGTGCGTGCGATTAAAATAGGAGTTCCGGCAGGCTTTCAAAGTGTTCTTATATCGGGATCCAATGTTGTAATTCAAACAGCAGTGAATGGCTTTGGAACTGCTGCCGTGGCAGGTTTTGCTTCAGCGGGTCGCATAGATGGTTTTGTCTGGGTTTCTCTCAACGCAATCTCTTTAGCGATGATGACGTTCATGGGGCAAAACCTGGGGGCGGGAAAAATTGAAAGAGTGAAAAAAGGTCTGCGCCAGGGTATTATTTTGGTTTTAATTATAGCGGGAAGTCTCAGCGTTTTCTTTTTAATCTTGTCAAAACCACTGGCAAACATATTCAATCCCGATCCTGCAGTTAGTCAATATATAAGACAGGTTATGTTATATATTCTCAGTATGTATTGGCTTTTCGGCATCAACGAAGTGTTCGGGGGCGCCTTGCGCGGAGTTGGTCACTCTCTGGTTCCGATGTTAGTAACTTTGATCTGCATGTCCGGTTTTCGCGTGATCTGGATTTATGGCATACTGCCCTTAAACAATTCATTTGATTTTATGCTATGGGCTTATCCACTGTCCTGGATTTTGACTTTTATCGCTTACCTGATTTATGTAAAAAAAGTTGATTGGCTGCCCTTGCCGGAAAAAGCTGAGCAAGCCGAACAATATGAAAATAATACGTCTAGCAATTAAAGGAGTTAGTTAATATGGAAAAACAAAACCAGGAATTATCAGCCTTGAAAAAGGAATACCGTAAAAAGGGCAAGCAGGTACGGGCCGCATTATCGCCTGAAACGCGTGCTGAAAAATCCAAGGCTATCGAACGCCGGCTTTTTCAGTGGGAACCTTTTATGATGGCTGAAAATGTTAGTGTTTTCATGAGTTTTCGCGATGAAGTAGAAACTCCTCACTTAATTGATTTAATGCGGGTTATGGGCAAGCGCGTCTATGTTCCTATTGTTGACAAAGAAACTAATGAATTATTGTTGTCGCTTTTCCACAGCTATGATGAGCTGGAGAAGTCTGCCCTGGGAGTTTTGGAACCCCGCATAAATCCTTCACGTATCAAAGAGCCGGAAGTGTTGGATTTCGTCCTGGTGCCCGGTCTGCTTTTTAGCAAGGATGGTTATCGTGTCGGGTACGGCGGTGGTTATTACGATCGCTTGCTGGCAAAATTAAGTCCTGAAGTGCCCCGGGTTGGTATTTGTTTTGAGGAACAAGTTGTCGATACCGTTCCCAGGGGACCTTATGATGAAATCCTGGACGCAGTGGTTACAGATCAGAATATTTATGTAATTAAACAGCTTTAGCAGATAAACTTAGATATAATAACTGTCTGAATTCTAAAACTGTCCGGATTCTAAAGGAGGATAATTGTGGGAAACAACGAAAATATTAAAAATGAATTAAAAGAACGGGTGGAAGACTTTCGGTATTTTGAATTAAAAGGCAAGCCGGGAGAAACAGGAGACCGCTTTCTCATGCCGTGGATTTATTCTCATATGTTCGGTACAGGCAAACAGACAAAAAGTGTGATCAAACGTGCCACCAAAGAGCTTAACGAATTTTTCAGTCAAGAGGAACTGACTGAGATTGAGCAGAATGCCGGAGATATGTGGACAGAGATTATCGGAGAGCACTTACATGATTCCGCACTGAAATATCTGAAAATCAGCAAATCGGATCCCAGGTTTGGCCGTAAACTTTTAGGCCTGGTTCGTATGAGCGATGAAGAGAAAGATAATAAAATTTACAATGACGTCTATAACGGTATGATCACTTTATTACTTCGCATGACGGATTTTCCTTATCGTGCTTTGATGGTAAGGGCACTTGACGAGTCTTACCTGACTGTTTATCCAGAACAACAAGACGCGGTGGATCAGTGGCTTCAAACACTTCAAGATCCTGCCATGCGTAAGATATTTCGTCGTTAATCAGGATAGATGAAAAAAGATGGGCGTGATGTACCAATGCCTGAGATTCAACCGCAGCTAATATTTGGGCCATAGGTAAATGCAAAAAGTTCATTACTTGAAAAGTGCGTTTGATATTGGCAAATGCGTTGCCCGCTTCGATAGAAGAAATTGCTGACATTCCAAGATCAAGTGCAGAAGAAATTCTGCCTTGAGTCAGGAATAAGTCTTTGCGCCTGGTTCTGATAATGTGACTTAACCAGAGTGCAGTCAGCTCAATACTGTTGGGGTAAAATAAGCTTTTACCGGTGTCAATTGAATTAAAGAGGTTGTTTTCCATTTTGCTACCACCCCAATTCCATTGTTAATTTATAATCATATCATGTCTATGAATATAATATTTTGATGAGATCGAAATTTAAATTTTAAGAAAGTTGGTTTTATGTCTTTAAAAAATTTTTACGGTGACAATAATGCAACACGTGCTTATTTGGTTGCCGCAGTATTACCCGGTGAAGAAGAAGAAGAAGATGTTGATCGTTCACTGGATGAACTGGAGGATCTGGCGAAAACTTGCGGTTTTGAAGTGGTGGCCAGAATTACGCAAAATCTGAAAAGCATCAACGGCAGAAGTTATATTGGTTCCGGAAAATTAGATGAAATCAGTGAAATGGCGGAAAATGCAGATGTCGAACATCTGATATTTAACGCTGAACTGTCTGCTGCCCAATTCCGCAATATCGCTAAAGAAACTACTGCTGCCGTCCATGATCGCACCGGAGTCATTCTGGAGATTTTTTCCGATCACGCCCGCACTGATGAGGGGAAAATTCAGGTCGAACTGGCGCGGCTGCGTTATCGTTTAACCAGGCTTGCCGGCAAGGGTATTGAGCTGTCGCGACTGGGCGGAGGTATCGGCACGCGTGGACCGGGTGAAACCAAGCTGGAGCAGGACAGAAGAGCAATTCAACGCCGCATGGGTCAATTAAAGAAGGAATTGGAACAGATGGAAGTCAGGCGGCAACATCAGCGCAGTTCCCGCCAGCGAAAAGATGTCCTGGTAGCTGCAGTTGTAGGCTACACCAATGCCGGTAAATCTACTTTGATAAACAAGCTTTGCGATGCGGATATTTTGGTAGCTAATCGACTTTTTATGACCCTTGATCCAACAGCCCGTAAGCTGGAATTACGTGATGGTATAAGTTATGTAATGGTTGACACAGTAGGCTTTATTCGCGATATGCCCAAACATCTAAAACAGGCTTTTAAATCTACTTTAGAAGAGGTTGTTGAAGCCGATCTGATTCTGCATCTGATTGATGTGTCGGACCAGGAAGCAGCCATGCACAGGCAGGTTGTGGATGAGCAGTTGGCTGAGTTGGGGGCCGGAGCGATTGATACTTTTTATATACCCAATAAAATTGATCGAAAATCCGAAACAGCTTACCGTGATCTCATGATGTCATTACGTAAAGATAAGCAAGAACATATTTATGAGATTTCTGCTCTTACCGGCGAAGGTCTGCCTGAATTGACAGAAGCAATGGCGGTATACGCCGAGAGCACGATGCTTTCATTTAGTGCAGAAATTCCTTATAGCTCATCTGAACTGGAAGCTTATGTACGCGAGTTTGGGGTGGTGGATCAGATTGATTATGATAACAAACACATTAAACTGGAAGGAAAACTGCATAAAAGCAGAATAGGTCCACTGGCAGAATACGTTTTGGATTAAGTTGGCCGGTTAACTTTGAGATTGGCTAATTCAGGATCTTTTTCAGCCAAAGCGACCGCTTCTTTTCTGTGCAACCAGTCACTTACGGCAGACATACCTTCTTCTTTTGAAACAGATTTACTGACATATATAGGTTCACCGAACTCAACTGTTAAAGGCTTGCGCCGCATCCGGCGCAGATGTATGGGGTATGGTACCGGCATATGCCTGGAAAAGATTTCGTAAGCTCCGTTTATATAGGTCGGTATAATTGGGGCTCCGGTCTTTTGCGCCAGATAGGCAGCGCCGTTCATTAATTCACCTATTTTACCGTCATGTGTACGGGTACCCTCGGGATGAATCATTACAATATTCCCTTGTTCCAGCTTTTGCTTGGCTACAATCAGACCCCGAACGGGGTTGCCGTTGCGATCCACCAAAATGGAGCGACCGACGCGCAGCATGATTTTGCCGATCAACCCGTAGTCATCTTCTAAATCCGATCCGGCCATACAGGAAAAAGAAGCAAAGTGCTCGCGAGGTGCTCCGCCCATCAGCCATAAGCCGTCAAAAAAAGATTGGTGGTTGGCAGCGATAATATAATTGCTTTCTTTCGGGAGGTTTTCCTGTCCTTTGTATTGTAAACGCACAAAAATTTTGGTCAGAAACATGCAAACATGATAAATTGCTTTTGCCAGCCGATTCCGCTCATACATGGTTATCGGGTTGGTAGTATCTTTAATATTTAATACAGCGTCGCTATTATTATGTTTCACAGTTATTTCTCCGAACACTAAAAAAATCACGCAGCAATTGAGCACATTCTTCTTGCATAATCCCGCCTGTCACTTCTACTTTGTGATTTAGAGGTAATTCAAAAACGTTGGTCACGGAACCTGCCATTCCTGATTTTGGATCGTAGGCTCCGAAAAAGAGCCGTTTTATGCGTGCTTGCTGAATAGCTCCTGAACACATTAAGCAAGGTTCTAAAGTCACGTAAAGATCTGTGTCACAAAGACGCCAGGATTTAATCTTTTTACTGGCAAGTTCAATTGCGATAATCTCAGCGTGACCGGTAGGCAATTGTGAGCCCTCTCGATTATTCCCAGCTTCCGCAAGAATATGTCCATCCTGTACTATAACACAGCCGACCGGAACTTCACCGGCAGCGGCTGCTTCACGAGCAAGTTCAATTGCCCGCTGCATAAAAAAATGAGAATTATTTTTATCCTTGTTCATTACCGGCCTTTAATTTCTGGCTAATTAGTTTGAATTTATTCAGACAAACTGTCATAGTTGATGACAGTGTTTCTGATAGAATGTGTTTCTGATATAATACACCATAGCTTAAATATGATTAGATATAAATGAGAGGAACTTAAATGGCAATTAAAGATGCATGCTGCATTAACTGCGGCTCATTGATAAAAGTAGATAATAAAAATGATAAATCGCACTGTATGTTTTGCAACTGTGTATTTGATACCAGTGAAGGAATACGTGCCCTGGAGAATCCTGAAGATTTTGAGTTTCCCAACGAAGAGCAGCCCGAATATGATGGACCGCTAGTTCAGCAAAGCAGGCCCAGAGCAGTTGCTCCCGCACCTGTTAAGACTCCGGGGGCACGCGTGCAGGAGAAACCATTCGAGCCCAAGGTGAAGGAGTTGCCTTCTCTTAGGATTCCTTCGCGCATGAAAATGATTCTGATTGTGGGAGTTTTTGTCGCCTTAGGGTTAATGGCCGCTATTTTATTGCCGACCATTTCTGCTCGCAATGAACGTCATGAACTTATTTCAGCCAAATTTGTGGAAGAGTTAGCTGATGAGAACATCAGTCAGGAGAGCGTCAATGTTCAGAATTTATCCAGTGATTTTGTAATGTTGGTTGTAAGCGAGGAACCCAGCAAGGATGAAGCTGTTGCGATTTTCAATCAATACTGTGCAGTTCGGGCTGATGTGATGGAACTTGACCAAAACTCTTTTAAAGAAACCCATACTCCTGTGACTATGCGTATTGCTTCCACCCAAGGCGGTTTTGAAATAGCTGAACCTGAGAATGAAGAAGCTATTAGTGGCCGGGCTTTAAAGGTTTTGCCATAAATTTATTGCATTTCGGAGCTTTTGTTTTTTATTTATTCACAAATGCTTAGCAGCTTGTACACTCATGCTCTGTATACTACAATCAGTGATTAGGGTTAGTTATCCTTTTTTCATACTTTTCTCCTCCATTTGAGAGAGCAGATCCGGGAGTGGTGCCTCGGATCTGTTTAATTTTGTTGTTTTATTCATTGCAGCCACCGGCAGTTTCGCTGTCTGACATTATTTCTTACCCTTGTTCATCTTTATATTCTCTTGTAATATCCCAGCTGGTAAATGTATCTTCAGGTCTTTATGTCTGTGCTAAGATACGGATATATCTTTAAATCACAAAATGTGAAAAAAAGGACTAATCCATTAGCAAAAAACAGATAAGGAAGCAATATGAAAAAAGATCAGTATTTAAGTGGTTTTAGAGTTACCCGTAAACAAAAGATCAGCGAATTGAAAGCAGTTTTATACCAATTGCAGCATGAGAAAAGCGGAGCACAATTGGTTTGGCTGGATCGGGCTGAGCAAAACAAAACATTTTGTATTTCGTTTAAAACTATCCCGGAAAATGACAGCGGAGTTTTTCATATAATGGAACACTCAGTTCTGAACGGCTCCAAAAAATACACTGTAAAAGAGCCTTTTGCGGAGCTGTTAAAAAGTTCAGTTAATACTTTCCTCAACGCAATGACCTTTAACGACAAAACAATGTATCCTGTTGCCAGTAGAAATGAGTCTGACTTTTTTAATTTGGTGGATGTTTATCTGGATGCTGTCTTTCAGCCGAAAGTGCTGGAAGATCCCAATATCTTTTACCAGGAAGGTTGGCATTACTCTTTTGATGAAAATGGAGAACCGTCTTACCAGGGTGTAGTTTTTAATGAAATGAAGGGAGCAGCTTCTACTCTTAACCGCAAAGCTCACACAGAACTGGATAAGCTGCTTTTTCCTGAATCCTGTTACCGTTTCGATTCCGGCGGTGATCCGGATTATATAACTGATCTGACTTATGATGATTTCAAAAAAGCCCATTCAAAATATTATCATCCATCCAATGCTTACTTTTTTCTGGACGGAGATCTGCCACTGGAGCAACTGCTGGAGAAACTGGACAGAGAATATCTCAGCCACTATATGAGAAAAGATCACAACTTGGATCTGCCTTTTCAAAAACCCCGCAGCGGCGAGGCGACACACTATTATGAAATAGGTGAAGATGAGGATTTGCAAAACAAATGCCGTCTTTCTCTGGCCGGCATAATTTGCAGCTGGGAAGAAATTGAAAAACAGTATGCAGTCAAAATTTTGTGTGATGCTTTGGCTGGATCAAACGAATCACCCTTGAAAAAAATAATTCTCGATAAAGGCCTGGCTCAGGATTTCGAAATGTATCTGTCTGATGGTATTGCTCAGCCCTGGATAGGTCTGGAGGCTCAAAATACATCTGAAGAAAAATTTGACGAGATTAAAGAAACGATTTTTAGCACTCTAACGGACATTGCTGACCGAGGAATTAATAAAGCTGATCTTTTGGCTTCGCTGAATCAACTATATTTCCAGGAACTTGATCCGGATGAACCGCGAGGTGTCATTTTGGCAATTACCGCGATGCATTCCTGGCTCTACGGTGGGGATCCTGAACTGTATTTCAGTCCTGCACAGCAATTTGAAGCGTTAAGAGAAAAAATTGATTCCGGCTATTATGAAGATCTTTTGCGTGAAGTTTTACTGGAAAATAATAATTTGGTTGAGCTGCAATCACTGCCTTCACAGACCTACGGTACAGAAAGAGAAGCTCGCGAAGCAGAAAAATTAGCTCAGGAAAAAAGTCTTTGGTCAGAAAACGATAAAAAATCACTTATGGATGCTCAGCATAGACTGCAAGCCTGGCAGCAAAGTGAAGATAGTAAAGAAGATTTGGCAACAGTTCCTTCTCTAACTCTCGAAGATTTGGCTGAGGAACCGGAGTATTTGCAAACTACTGTTGCTAAGATGGATGGGATGACTGTTTTGAGCCACTCCGCACCCATCAAGGGGCTTGTTTATCTGAAACTTTATTTTGACATTTCAGATGCTGCCTTTGAAGATTTGGCTCAGCTGAACTTTATGACCGAACTGATGGGTAACCTGGGCACATCAAAGCGCGATGCAGAAGAACTGCAGCGCGAAGTAAAGACTCATATCGGCAACTTGAATTTTTCTCTGCTGCCGGTTCCGGACTATGAAGATTCGGGCCGCTGCAAAATTTTCTATGTAGTTACTTGCAGTGTATTGGAAAACGAAACACAAGGTGCTATTGATCTGATCACAGAAATTGTCAGAGAAACAGTTTTTGATGACGCATACCGCGCTAACGCTTATCTGCTGCAAATTCGCGAAATTTTACGACAGGCATCCAATTCCAGTGCCCATGCTTTCGGTATCATGCGCGTTAAGGGCCATTATTCCGCTGCAGCAGCAGCTATTGAGGCATCTTCCGGTTTTTCCTTTATTCTGTGGCTTAAAGAATTCATTGCCGACTTTAATGCAAGGTGGGGACAGTTTATTGCCTGGGCTAAGCGGTTCCAACAGCAAATGTTTGGCGGTGAAAGACTTACTGTAAGTGTCAGTGGCTATTCCGCCGCTGAGGCAAGCAAAATGATTGCCGCAACTTTTCCTGCCCGAGCTGCCCGGCACAAGGAGTACGCGGAATATTCCGTTTCGTACCCCAAGCAGGAGGCTACCATCATTCCGGCAGCGGTTTCCTACGCCTGCATGTCTTGCGACACACGCCCGGTCGGCGGCAGCTACT
>CAZVVR010000029.1:0-11683 GCA_964630605.1 uncultured Mageeibacillus sp.
AGAGTCGCATCTCCCTGACCAACATCAATAAAAATTATTTCCAATTGATCTTGCTCTTGCCGCCCTGAAGAAAAAAGAATAATCATTAAAAATATGAGTAAAATTGAAAAAGCCAGCTTATAAACTCCTGAACGTAAAAGAAAATATATTGCAGCCACAACTAAAATGCCAATCATCACCTTAATTAACAGCTTGTAACAGAGGAATGTGCTGCGGCAATTGGCTACAGCCGAGACCAGGTTCAGCCAGAGTCGAAGCACCGGACCGGTCACAAATCTTGCCAGCAAATTTATCTGATGTCCCAGAAAAGGAAATAAAATAGTAAGAAAGAGAACTAAAAACCCGATAATTGTTAGAAAAGTTGCCAAAGGAATCAGAAGGATATTCGCAAAAGGAGCCAGAAGATTAGTACCTTGTTGTTGTTTTGCTGTGAAAGGTAAAATAACAAGAAAAACACCTAATGAGCTGAGTAAGGCATTGAACAAACTGCTCTTCGCTTTAGGTTCTAACAATTTCAAACTCCCCGCCGCCATAAAACTCATCCAAAAGCCATTTTGTCTGATCGCGAAAGGTTGCAATACAAGTAAGGCAATTCCTGCGAGCGCCAGAGAGTTAACTTTGTCAGCGCGCCTTTGCACCCTCCCATCCAGTGATGATAGTAAATACAGCAGTGTAGCGCGGCTGATGCCATGCCCAAAGCCACTTAAAACTGCCGGAAAAATAGCTGCAATTGATAATAGTTTTCGTTGATTTTTAAAACTAATTGTGGCCCAGGACAGAAATTTGCGAAAAGGCAACAGGAAAAACATTAAATGCATGCCCGAGACACAGACCAGATGGTAGGCTCCGGCTTCACTTAAAGCTTTACTTGTATAGGCCGTCATTCCACCTGTATGACCCATTGTCAGAGCCTGCATAATTCCTTGAGAACTAAGCTGAAAATCGCTGGCAACAGCGGAGCTTGCTTTAAAATTTTGCAAGCTAAAGCTTTTTTCCAATATTTGCAAACTGAACATTCGGAAATCATCCAAAAGATGTAATGGGCGAAAATACCATGGTGCCGGTTTTAATTCGATTAACTTTGCCTGAGCCAGTTTACCGGTTATACCCTGTGTTCTAAACCATTTTTTTTCATTAAAGGCTCCCGGGTTTCGGGCAGCTTTGCCCCTGCTGTAAAAACCGTTAAAATTCACATAAGCACCGCGTTGTATATCTTCAGATGCAATATTTGCCGGCAGTCGCTTCAGATTCAAATTCAGACTTAACGTTGTGTGGCGATCCAGCTTCAGCCTTATCTTTCGATAATCTTCTTTGCTGTCGGCGGGTAACGCTACACTCTCGATCTGTCCTCTAACACTAACCAGAGTTGATTCAGGAAAATCTTTTGCTTTATTTAAAGAATATCCTGTTCCTAAATAGCTCAGAGCTGCAATAAATATGAAAAGACAGAGCCCCCAACGCTCTGTGATATTTTGTCTCAATTTAGTCATGAGCAAAGTTTAAGTCAATATTTTACTTTTTTAACTCACTTTGTTTTGCTAAATAACTCTATGGCTGGTCAATTTGACATTTTTCACACTATAGATTGTATAAAACTCCGCAACTCGGCTACACCGGCGTCATTAGGCTGATTAGCCTTCACCATGATAGGTGAATCATAATGAAAACTTTCTTCACCCAATATTTCTCGTCTTTCTTGCAATTCTGCAATAATTTTGAAACGTGCATCATTTTGCCTGGATCGTGAAAGCTTGTCTGCTTTTGTCAGCACAATCTGCCAAGGTATATGGTGGAAATCAAGAAAATCAGCTATTTGCCAGTCAAGATCTGCAAAGCCGCGGCGAATATCCAATAAAAGCAGAACAGCAGCACGCCTGCGTTCCTGGCTAAAATACTGATCCGTTATACGGGAAAATTTTTCCTCTTTTTTCTTGGAAGTCTGAGCAAAACCATATCCTGGTAAATCGACCAGGTAAAAACTATCATCAACTGTAAAGAAAAACACCAGCTGAGTCTTGCCGGGAGTCTGGCTGGTTCGGGCCAGATTTTTCTTGCGGCACAGAGCGTTAAGCAAAGTTGATTTTCCCACATTAGAGCGACCTACCAAAATTACCTCGGCCAGGGAAGTCTGAGGAAATTGATCCGTTTTTGCTGCTACAGCTGTTAACTCGACTTTATTAAACTGCACTGACATGCTCTTACTCCTTTTATATTGTTTGCTGCCGGGGATATGTCACCCGTGCGATCATTTCTATTATTCTCCCAAATATATGGGATAATAAAACTGTCCTGACTTATTATAGCTGGTCTTTTTTCATCAATATTACTCTGCTATAATCATACACGTATGGAGGAACTTAAATGAATCAACTAAAATTTCCAGCGGGCGGCTCGCCACGTAATATTCTAAAAGACGACACGATGCTTGATCCGCTTGGGCCTATAGCGATTATAAGCGCCCAGATAGAAGATCATCTGGCTGAGCGTATCAATCGCCAGCTGCGCCTCCGGCGCGAAGTTTTTTCAGAACTTGACCCACAGATAACTAACCACACAGGTTATTTACGGGATGATTATCGTATTAACGTCGATCTCTCACGTTTCAAGTCAGGCGAAGGTAAAGCAGTGGTACTCGATACAGTACGCGGCCACGATCTTTATATTCTGACTGATGTACTTTACCATGGTAAAACTTATGAGCGCTACAGCAGACCGGTAAGTATGAGTCCGGATGAGCATTTTAAAGATCTGACCCGGCTCATTGTAGCAACCAAAGACTCCGCCCTGCGCATAAATGTAATTATGCCCTATCTTTATCAGGGACGACGTTTTCGCCGCGAAAAAAGAGAATCGTTGGATTGTGGCGAGATGCTGCACCATCTTTTCGGTTTGGGTATTGATAATTTCATTACCTTTGATGCTCCCGACAGCCGAGTTGCTAACGCAGTACCTTATGACAATTTCGAATCCTTCCCCACATCATTTCAATTTATCCGTACTTTACTGCAAGACTGTTCAGATTTGGTTGTGAATCCGGCGAATATGATGATAGTAGCACCGAATGAAGTAAACATAGACCGCTCAATTTTTTATGCTTCGACTATGCAATTGCAGCTGGGCATTTTTCATACTAAAATCAGCTACGAATACGTTGGCAAAGAAAAGCAGGAACGACAAGCCTTATCTTACCTGGGTGATTCTGTAAAGGACAAGGATATCCTGATGATCGGTGACCTTTTGGATAACGGCGACGATATAATTGAGTGCGCTGCTTATCTTAAAGCCAACGGTGCCAAACGCGTCTATTGTTTCACCTCTTTCGCCCAGTTTACAGATGGCACTTCCCGCATGCATCAAGCCTGGGAAAGCGGAATTATTGAACGAATCTTTTCAACTGACCTGTCATATTTACCACCATCAGTTGTATCAGCTCCCTGGTATACACCGGTTCCCATGGCAGATGATATGGCCCAACTGATCAACGCGCTTAATCACGATGCTTCACTGTCGCGGCTTATGGCACCGGCAGATAAAGTCAAATCCCTGGTTTACAGGCATAAAGAAATAAGAGAAAAAGCTGAAGCTGCATTAGATAAACGCCAATTATCTTTCTATGATATTTAAGATCAGACGATAGATATTTTCTAGATAAAGAAGGGTGCAATAATGGATCAAAATAAATTTAAGTCTCGTAACGATAAAAATTACTACAAATATGACCAGTACGGTAATAACCCAATGCCGGCTCTTGGCCCTATCGGATTGATTGGTCTGAAAGGCGCACGGGAGTTTTCCAATTGTGTTAATGATTACCTGGTCCGGCGCCGCGCTGAATATTTAGAGATTGCTCCGGAGGCAGAAGACAGTATCGGTTTCTTAAGAGATGATTATCATATTCCGGTAAACACTTTTCGCTTTTCGTCAGGAGAAGGTAAAGCAGTTATTGAAAACACTATCCGTGGACATGATCTTTACCTGCTGTGTGATGTTACAAACTATACAGTGACTTACAACTTGCGCGGTTTTGAAAATCGCATGAGCCCTGATGATCATTATCAGGATCTAAAACGTGTTATATTGGCAGCCTCGGGAAAAGCTCGCCGTATAAACGTTATCATGCCTTACCTTTATGAAGGCCGTCAGCACAGGCGCAATGCCCGTGAGTCATTGGACTGTGCCAACATGCTGGTCGAATTGAACAATCTGGGAGTGAGTAACTTTATCACGTTTGACGCCCACGACGATCGTGTAGCCAATGCGGCTCCGACCAGTGGCTTTGAAAATGTTCCCATCACATATCAGGTATTAAAAGCTCTTTTCAACAGATTACCCGATTTCAACATCAGTACTGAAAACACCATGGTTGTGTCGCCTGATGAGGGTGCAATTTACAGAACTATGTATTACGCCTCTATTTTGGGGCTACCGCTGGGAACTTTCTACAAACGCCGCGATTACACGGTCATGAAAAATGGGCGCAACCCCATTATTGCCCATGAATTTTTGGGCGACTCGGTTGAAGGAAAAGATTTACTGGTAATAGATGACATGATTTCTTCCGGTGAATCTATGATTGAATTGTCGCGAACTTTAAAAGAACGCGGAGCCGGAAAGATTTTCTGCATTGCCACTTTTGGACTTTTCACTGATGGACTGGATCAATTTAACCAAGCCTATGAAGATGGTATAATCAACAACGTATTATGTACCAACCTGATTTATCGCTCGCCTGAACTTTTGGCTGCCCCCTGGTATATAGACGTTAACATGGCTAAATTCGTAGCCTTGTTGATTGATGCCATGAATCACAATGCTTCTATTTCAACTCTTATTGATCCTACTATAAAAATTAATAAACTACTTGAAAGACACAGCCAGCCCGGCAGCGATTAATTAAACAGATACCATCGAGAAAAGCATACGCTGAGCGTATGCTTTTTTTACTCAGCACGCCGCCGCAACAAGATCACCCAAATCACTATTGCAGCCACGATCAATTCAAAGGCAGTGAGGCCTAAAAATATTTCCACCTTGTCCCAGGCTATCAATGCGTTAAAACTAAGCAAGAAAGCGACCAGTAAAACAGAGCCCAGCCAAATCCCTCCGGAACTGCGCAGAAATTTTTTCAAACGTTCTCTGCCGCCTGTAACCGCCGGTTTATCGATTGTTTTGGATCTTTTTTTCTTAGTCTTTTTAGCCATTGTTCCTCGCTTTCTGCCTTATTCATGATACACTTAAATGCGTCGTTTTTCTTAAATGAAAGGAAGATTTTATGCCCGTTGACGGGATTGTAATGAAAAGTATTCGCAGCGAACTTAATCGCGAGCTAACAGGAGCCAAGCTGGACCGCATAATCATGACAGACCGGCATACTATCGTGCTCTCATTTTATAACCGCGGAATAAAAACGCAACTTCTGTTAGGAACCAATCCTTCTATGCCGGAACTGAGCTATGGAGAAAACCTGAAGTTGAAGAGTTTAAATCCACCACCGGCTTTTCTCCTTACTTTACGCAAATATATTTTGGGTGCCCGATTACTCGAAGTGGCTGCCCCTCCATACGAGCGTATGCTTGATTTTCATTTTCAAGCAATGAATGACCTGGGAGATTTAACTGAAAAACGTTTAATTGTGGAATTCATGAGCCGCGTGGGCAATACTATCCTTGTTAACCGGGCAGGTGTGATTCACACAGCCCTGCGCCACATCGATCACTCTGTCAACCGCTACCGGGAAATCTTGCCGGCTCACCCATACGTGGCTCCTCCTCCCCAAAACAAATTGTTGCCGGATCAAATTCCAGGCTTGTCTTTGACAGATATTTTTCAGCAGGAAAAAGCTAAAGACAATCTTGCTAAGGCTGTTTATAAAAATGTAGCCGGATTCTCACCTGCCCTGGGACGTGAAACAGCTTTTCGGGCAGGACTTGACAGTGAACGTACCTTCTCTGATCTGTCCTATCCGGAAAAAGAAAAGTTACACCGGGCTTTGCTCGATATTTGTCAGGATATTACAGAAGAAAATATTTTCCCCGCTCTTTATTATGATGATGCTGCTACTAACTCAGAACGTCGCTTAATTGATGTGCATAGTATTAAATTAACCCAATTTCCTTACTTTGAAACTTTTTCTACCGTTTTAGAAGTTGTCAGTAAATATTACGGGCAATTCAAAGTTGGCAACCGTTTTCAAACTAAAAAACAAGCTCTGAACAATACTTTGAAAGAACACATCAAAAAGGCAGAGCGAAAGCGTGAACTGCATGAACAAGATCGGACCAAAGGTAAAAAGGCAGAAAAATATAAACTCTTTGGGGAACTGCTTTTAAGTAATCTGCATACAATCAAAAACACACGCAGCAATGTGACTCTGCAAAATTATTATGATGAAAATAAAGAAGTTGAGATTGAATTAGATCCACGTTACTCTCCGGCCGATAATGCCAATCGCTATTTTCATAAATATGCCCGCAACAAACGCCGGCTGGCACAGGCAGAAAAATTGCTGCGTCAGGACGCAGCTCAGCTTGCGTATTTAGAATCAATCAGAGTAAACCTGGACTGCGCCTCTGATTACGATGACTTATTGGCAATTCAAGATGAACTGTCTGAAAAGAAATATGTGCCAAGCCGAAAAAGAAGAGAAACAGAAGATCAACGACAGGAGCCTGGCAGACCAGCCAGCAAAAGGCGTCGGTTTGAGCAATATAAACAAACTCAAAAACCAACAAAACCAGCCGATAAGAGCAATCATCACAGTTTGCCGCCGCGCCGTTTTTTTTCAAGTGACGATCTTAAAATTGTGGTGGGCAGAAATAACAAACAAAACGACCGGATAACTTTGCGTCAGGCCCGCAAAGATGATCTTTGGTTCCATATAAAAGATGCTCCCGGTGCTCACGTTGTTATTATGGCAGAGGGTCAGGAGATTCCGGAACAGACCATACTGGAAGCCGCCGGACTGGCAGCTTGGTATGCTGGGACTAACAGAGCCGGTGGAGCGAAAAGTTCAGTTGATTATTGTGAAATACGTCACGTCTGGAAACCCCGGGGAGCTAAGCCGGGACATGTACTCTACGACAACTATCAGACTATTTTAGTTGAACCTCTGGATCCTGCTAATCTGAAAAGTATAAAATAAAGAATTGTCTGAACTATTTCAGCTTGGTATGTTCTGCGCAAACTTTTTCGTAAAATTTTGAATTTTCTAAAGATACAATACAACCACAGTACTTTTGTCGGTAAAGACCTAATTCCCGAGCCAAATTCTGTCCATAGCGAAATTGGTCGCGCCAATCATGACTCTCAAACTCAAGGTTGTAAGCCGCAGCCACAGTCTTACCTATTGCGATTATAGCCTCGCGATCCTGGTAGGGACTTACCAAAAGACTGCTGCTGAAGCTTTCGAAACCGTTATTGGCAGCAAATTCTGCAGTTTTGGACATACGGGTTTCATAACAAAAACGGCAGCGTTCTTTTCCATTTTCAGCTCGCTCACGCCAAGCTTTCTCATCACTACCCGGAAAAACATGAATAGGCAGCCCAAAATGCTCAGCTGCGATAACAGCATTGTCCAGACGCCGCTGCCATTCAACGCCGGGATGGATATTAGGATTAAAGAAAAAAAGCTCACAATCGCGCTCTGCAGCCAGCAGCATTTCCACCGGAGCCAAAGAGCAGGGTCCACAGCAAACATGGAGCAGCAATCTATTTTTCGTCATCAGCTACCTCTTTTTGCTTTTCGTTGTTTTGGGCATCAGCTTCCCAATTCATAACATCTTGCAGAGTAACCTGATTACCATTAGTTTGCATCATCACTCCATTTTTCGGATAATCAAGATCTAAATGTGCGAAACCCAGCTGTGTCAGAACACGTCCGCGTGGTGTTTTCATCAGAAAACCTAATTGCATCAGGTAAGGTTCGTATATATCTTCTATGGTTGCAGGATCTTCTCCGGTCACAGCTGCCATCGTATCCAAGCCTACGGGACCGCCATTATACATAGTCGCCATAGTTAACATTAACATGCGGTCAGTTGAGTCCAGTCCTCTTCTATCAACTTCCAGTGCCTTTAAGCCTAATTCGCAAATTTCTTTATTGATCACATTATCACCCCGCACCTGAGCAAAATCACGCATACGACGCAACAGACGTATGGCAACGCGCGGCGTTCCGCGGCACCGGCTGGAAAGCAGCTCAAGTCCGTCTTCATCGATACCCACATCAAGTCGGGCCGCATTTCGCAACAGAATCTGTGCAATTTCTCCCTCATCATATAAATCAAGGCGGTAAACCATACCGAAACGGTCACGCAAAGGAGAAGATAAAAGTCCGGCTTTGGTCGTAGCACCTACCAAAGTAAATTGAGGTAAATCCAAACGAATCGATCTTGCAGAAGGGCCCTTGCCAATGATTAAATCCAGTGCATAATCCTCCATAGCAGGATATAATATCTCTTCTACACTACGGTTTAAACGGTGGATCTCGTCGATAAAAAGAACATCTTTATCCTGAAGATTAGTTAAGAGTGCTGCCAAATCACCTTGTCTTTCAATGGCCGGACCGGATGTTATCCGCATCTCCACATTCATTTCCTGAGCAATAATTCCTGCCAGTGTGGTTTTTCCGAGACCCGGAGGACCGTAAAGAAGTACGTGATCCAAAGCTTCTGTTCGAGCTTGAGCAGCTTGAATCGAAATTTTTAAATTTTCTTTGATTTTTTCCTGGCCAAAATACTCTTCCAATCGTGTCGGACGCAAACCTTCTTCTTGACCATCGGAACGAATAACTTTTCTTGAAAGCAGACGCTCATCAACAAAAGATTCGTCTTCCTGATCCATTTGACTGAATATTTCGTACATATCTTTTCCTCAACTCCGGTTTTCGCAATATTTCTCGCAAAAAATTACCATTTGGATAATTTTCGTAAAGCCTTGCGTAAAAGACTTTCCACATTATCTTCTTCAGTACTGGGAACACTTTTAATAGCTGCTTCCGCTTCTTGTGCAGAATAACCCAGCACTACTAAAGCATTAATAGCATCGTTGATAATGTTGTCGCTGGCAAACTGGTCAGGTTTTAGTCGTGTTTCAACTTCAGTGGCAAACTCACTTTTGGCCACTTTATCTTTCAGCTCAAGGATAATACGTTCAGCTCCTTTTTTGCCAATTCCCTTGGCTTGAGTCAAGCTTTTTACATCTCCCTGCAAAACTGCCAAAGCGAAAGTGCTGGGGTCTAATGCTTCTAAAATTTGCATTGCGATTTTAGGGCCGATACCACTTACAGTAATCAAAAGCGAAAAAAGTTGCATCTCTTCTTCCAGATTAAAGCCAAACAAAGTCAGCTCATTTTCTCTAACGTTTAAATATGTATAAAGCGCCACTTCTTCACCGGCAGAGGGCAACTGCGCAATAATACGCGGGGCTGATTCGATGCGTAGTCCCAAACCACTGAGATCCACTACTACTGAATCATTTTTTCTCTGTAATATCCTGCCACTAACTCGTGCTATCATATCCTGAACTTTCTAATCAAATAAATGATTACCAACAGCTAAATTATCTGAACGGTTGCCTGAGTGTGCATGACAAATGGCAACTGCCAGGGCGTCAGCCGCATCGTCCGGCTGCGGAATCCGGCGAAGATGCAGAAGCTGGCATACCATGTACTGGACTTGCTCTTTATCTGCACGACCATACCCTGTCACGGCTTTCTTCACTTGGATGGGCGTATATTCAAAGACCGGAATGCCAACTCTGGCACCGGCAACTACTGCCACTCCCCTCGCTTGAGCTGTACCTATAGCGGTGGTAGTGTTACGGCTGAAAAAGATTTCTTCCACAGCCATGCAGCTGGGCTGATATTTTTCTGTCAAAATCTTGATGGCCTGATCTATAGCCAGCAAACGCTCCGGAAAGGGAGAACCTGCTTCCGTACGTATCACACCGTAATCTACGGTTTTAAAATGATTACCCTCATACGAAAGCAAAGAAAAACCTGTAATGGCATATCCGGGATCGATACCGAGAATCAGCATAGTCGCATTATTTCCGCATATGTTCATGCAAGGCCTGGATATTGCGTTGCCAATTTATATCATACATTTCCATGCCGTTTATATAAACCATAGCATCGTATTCCTCTAATGGCAGCATCAATTCATCCATGTCATATTTTTGGTATGTTGGGGCCCTGCTTATAATGCTCAGCAGTTCATTTTTAGCATAATTGGTTGTCAGCGACGGAGCGATAGCTTCTGCTGTTTTGGCTAAAGACACCACGTCTGCTGTGCGCATTTTTTCAATAAGGGCAGCAATTACTTTTCTTTGCCTGCCCATGCGATAAAAGTCACTATCGAGTTTGCGAATTCGGGAATAGTCAAGCGCCTGGGTCCCATTCATCCATTGTGGTCCTGCCGCCAATCCCAGATGATTAGCCTCAGCTTGTGTCAGATTGATAGTAACACCACCTATAGCATCAATAACTTCCGTAAAACCCTCAAAGTCAACAGCTATGTATTTTTGAACATCAACACGGAAATTTCTCTGCACCGTTTTGAGCAATAAATCAGGGCCGCCCCAGGTGTGAGCCGCATTTAGCATGTAGTTGGGTGTATAGTTATTAACGTAACGGGGATCAGGTTCATTGGGAATACTGACATAAATTGCCCGCATTAAAGATGTTAAATGAATTTTGCCTGTTTTCTCGTTTACCGTCATCAATATCATAGCGTCCGAACGGCCGTAGTTATCTTCGCCGGGCCGTGAATCGGAGCCGATTAAAAGAACATTCCATATTTTTTCTTCTCGAAACACAGGCACTTCCATACCTTGCTTCATATTATCCGGAGCTTCTATTTGATCAAGATTGCTTTCAATGGGGATAGTTCCGCCCGGAGAATCGTAGTTTATGTTACCGAGAATTATAAAAGAGTATCCCAAAACAAAGACAACTAGTGACAGAGCCAAGCCGAGCAGTGTTCCGCTGACTATATATCCCTTGCTTACCTTCATTTACTTATACCATCCAGTCCTAGTTTTTATATTTATGAATCAATTATATCATGTTAAGAATATTATAAAACAAACGCAAAAAAGACCCTCATAAGGGTCTATTGCGCTTGAAAATCTGCCTTCCAAACATATCCGGAAGGTTGATTAAAAAAACCTGCTATTCTTCCAGAGCTGCGGTTCGTGCAATACGAGCCTTGCGGCGGGCTGCTGTATTTTTATGAATAATGCCCTTTGTAGCTGCATGGTCCAGCTTCTTTTGCGCCTGCTTCACGATATCGTCTTTATTGACAAGATCCTGTTCCTGAGCGCTGATAGCTTTCCTGACTACTGTTTTAAGTTCAGATCTGATTCTTTTATTATATTCCGCCTTACGTTCGTTGGATCGAACGCGTCTTTCTGATGATTTTATATTAGGCACAATAAGTCCTCCTATTCTTTGCGAACAAAGCGCATTGTACCACGAGAGAAGCAATTATTTCAAGCCCTGCTTGTTTTCTTACAAAGCAGGGTTGGTTGCAATAGTAACTGCAAGTCTCCCTGATTACTACTTTAACAAGTATAAACTAACAGTTAAACTTACAAAACACAAAATTACCGAAATCCCTCACTGATACACTTGTGACAAAAGCGTTTAAAATATACCATAGTATGGTGTTAACGACCAATAAAC
>CAZVVR010000030.1:0-8843 GCA_964630605.1 uncultured Mageeibacillus sp.
CCTTTCCAACCCAGCGATAACAGACCGGTATACTGCAGAGATTGCTACAGACCCAAAAATCGCTAAAACTGACGTTTAACGTCTTAAGAGAACCTTCGCTGTGCCGGAGGTTCTTTTTTTGTTAGTCAAATAAAAATATTCATTACATATAAAGCATTTATTGGTTATGATGTTAAAGTAACAGATAGAGGGGTTTCACTTAGTCACAGGAGGTAAGAATGAGTAAAGACATTGCCGAGTTAATTTTTCCCCACATCACTAAAACACCAGAAGATTATGAAAAGATATATCCGGACAGAATCGGGGAGCAGGGAAAGCAGAAGTATTGTGTCCGTTTTGCACCCAGTCCTACTGGCTTTTTGCATATAGGCGCTATTTACACAGCTCTGATTAATCGCCTTTTTGCCGATCAAAATGATGGGGTTTTCGTCCTGCGTATCGAAGATACTGATCAGAAACGATCTGTCGCCGGTGCTGTTGAAGAAATAGTTTCCGCTTTTAAATTATTTGATATAAAAATTGATGAAGGAGCTTTTTCTTCAAATGACTGCCGGGGAGAGTATGGACCATACTTTCAGTCGAAACGACGGGATATCTATCAGGCATTTGCCAAAAAACTTTTAACCGGCGGAAACGCTTATCCCTGTTTCTGCAGCCCTGAAGATTTGCAGCAGCTGCGTCAGCGTCAAATGGAAGATAAAGGCCCTGTGCTGGGCTATGCGGAGACTGATGCCGCCTGCCGTGAACTGACAGTTGAGGATCAGATCGCCCGTATTGAACGCGGCGACGACTATATTATCCGGCTGCGTTCCCGCGGCAGACACGATCAAACAAGGATTTTCCGGGATGGCCTGCGCGGTGAGCTGGAAATGCCGGTAAATAATCAGGATATAGTTATTATCAAAGCCGATGGACTGCCAACCTATCATTTTGCTCATTCCGTTGATGATCATCTTATGCGTACCTCACATGTTATCCGAGCTGATGAGTGGCTTTCCTCGCTGCCAATTCACGCTGAACTTTTTGAAATTCAGGAATTTGAACTACCTGAATTTATTCATTTAAGTCCAATTATGAAACAGGAGGGCAGCTCGCGGCGTAAGCTGAGCAAGAGGCTCGATCCGGAAGCCAGGGCCAGCTATTATATTGAAGCGGGCTATCCTTTAGCTGCAGTTAAAGATTATCTGATGAATATAGCCAACTCCGACTTTGAAGATTGGCGCCGCCGCAATCCCGATGCCGATATCAATGATTTCGATTTTGATATTTACAAAACAAGTATTTCGGGAGCCTTGTTTGATTTTGATAAATTGGGAAATATCTCTAAAAAAATTATCGGTAATATGTCTGACAAAGAGATAGCCACAGCCTACTCCGACTGGCTGTTTGCAGATCTGGATACTGATGAAAACAGAGAAAGCCGCCAGCTGATGCGCGAATGGATAAAAGAAAGAAAATCAGATTTTGAACAGTCCATCACGATTTGGCATCAGGGACGGTTAGATGTTGCTAAATGGAGTGACATTTATGAAAACTATCCCTATCTGTATGACTGTTCCTTTAGTAAACGCAGACCAAAATTGCCAAATGATTTTGTTGAAAACAAGGATGAAGTTATTGCTATACTCAATTCCTATCTGGACAGCTATGAGCACAGTGATGACAATAGCAGCTGGTTTGGCAAAATGCGGGCAATAGCAACCCGGCACAATTATGCTGCCAAACCCAAAGATTACAAAAAAAATCCGGATCAGTTTAAAGGATCGATTGTGCACGTCGCATCCTATGTTCGCTTTGCCATAACCCATGCCTTGAATACACCTGATCTGCACAGCATGATCCAATTTATTGGTGAAGATGAAATGAGGCAACGTATTAACTCAATGTTATCAATTTTGCGCGCTCTCTAAAGAAAGAAGGGAACTGTGACAAAAGAAGAGTTTCAAGCCCTGCTTGATTATAGTGTTAATGAAGCTCGCTCTGTTCTTTCCCGGGGGGAGCTGGCTGATTATATTCCTGAATTAAGAAAGGCTGATCCGGATCATCTGGGTATTGTACTGACCGATTTAGAAGGACATATCTATGCTAGTGGTGATTCGGATCAGCCCTTTACTATACAAAGTATTGTTAAGGTTTTTGCTTTACTTTATGCACTGGAATATCTGGGTCCGGACATAGTTTTCGAAAAAGTGGGTATGGAGCCATCGGGAGCGTCTTTTATGGAAATGACTACTTTGTCTGATTTTTCCAATAAGCCCAGCAACCCGCTAATTAATGCGGGGGCGATTGTGGTAGCTTCGATGATTTCTCAGGATATAGAATTTCAGAAATTTCTCAAATATATCAGCGGTCTCTGTGCCAGTGATGGTCTCAAAGTAAATGAGGCCGTTTTTGATTCGGAATTAAACCACAGTGAACGCAATCATGCGCTGGCCTGGGAGTTGAAGCGGCTGCGACTTCTGACCAACAACCTGGAGGATTCACTCTGGTTTTATACGCGCGGATGTGCCGTGGAAATGACAGCGCGTGAACTTTCTCGCTTTGCCGTTATCTTAGCTAATGGCGGTTGCGATCCATTAACCGGTGAGCAAAAAATCAGTGCTGAGATTGTTAAGATAGGTTTAACCCTGCTTTTCACCTGTGGATTGTATAATGGTACAGGTGAATTCGCTGTTCGCATTGGTCTTCCGGCCAAGAGTGGAGTCGGTGGTGGTATTTTGGCTGTGTCACATCAACGATTTGGTATCGGGGCTTATGGTCCCTCGCTTGATATATACGGAAACAGTATTGGTGCGATCAAGCTGTTAAGTGAACTGTCAGCGAAACTGGACTGGCATACTTTCGCCCAGAAGGAATAAATTGACACCTCACTAAGGGGTGCATACAATGACTAAAAGTTTATTTAATATTTTTACATATAACGAGGGATAAGAAACAATTTATGAAAGTAAAGCGGAAAATAATTTTAGTTTTAAGTTGAGGAGAAACGAATTTTAATGAAGACGAAATACATTTTTGTAACGGGTGGTGTTGTATCAGGACTTGGCAAGGGCATTACTGCTGCTGCTTTGGGACGGTTACTCAAAGCCAGAGGTTTGAATATTCGCAATCAGAAATTCGATCCCTATATTAATGTTGACCCATCATTGATGAGTCCTACTCAGCATGGGGAAATTTTCATCACCGAAGACGGAGCAGAAAATGATTTGGACATCGGTCATTATGAGAGATTTACCGATGTTAATCTGACAGCAGAAAGTGATATTACTTCAGGACAGGTTTATCTGAGCGTTATCCAGCGCGAACGATCCGGAGCTTATGGAGGAGGCACAGTGCAGGTTGTCCCTCATATAATCGATGAGATTAAAGAGCATATTTTCAAGCTGGGTGAAGAAGGCGATGTTGATGTAGTTATTTCTGAAATCGGAGGAACAGTAGGTGATATGGAAGGTCAGCCATTTATTGAAGCCATACGTCAAGTTTCTTACGATGTGGGTCGTGAAAACTGTCTTTTTATTCACGTTACTTTGCTTCCATATTTGAATAAGCCCGGCGAGTTAAAAACAAAGCCTACTCAACATAGCGTGCAGAAACTGCTTTCTTACGGAATTCAACCCGATATTTTAGTTTGCCGGACAGAAAAAATCATGACCAAAGAAATTCGCAATAAGCTGGCGCGCTTCTGCAATGTTCGCTATGATTCAGTGATTCAGAATATAGACTGCGGCTCAGTTTATGAGCTGCCTTTGGTTTTGGAGAATGAGGGACTGGCCAAAGTGGTTTGTGAACGATTGCAAATTGCCCAGGGGGTAAAACCAGATCTCAAGGACTGGATCAAACTGGTTGAGATGACCCGTGCCAAACGGACTCCTATTAAAATTACGCTGGTGGGTAAATATACTGCTCTGCAAGATGCGTACTACAGTATTCTGGAAGCAATGGAACATTCCGGTGTTGACCTTGGTTTAGAAGTAAAAATTAACTGGGTAGAAAGCGAGCAGCTGGAAAATGTCTCTGATGAAGAAGTCGCCCGGCAGCTGGGAAGCCCTGCAGGTATTATAATACCGGGCGGTTTTGGTCCCCGGGGAATGGAGGGCATGATCAGAGCAGCTCAATATGCCCGGGAAGAGAAAATTCCGTTTTTTGGCATCGGACTGGGTATGCAGATGGGTGTGGTAGAGATTGCACGTAACCTGGCCGGCCTGCCTGATGCACATACTGACGAAGCCGAAATAGCTTGCCAGGATGTATTTTTCTTTGATAACCTGACGGGCGAAATCCGCGATCGTTTAGAAAAATTGGATTACGGTGACTTGCCCATGGTCAGTGGGGCACATGATTTCGATATAGAAAAAGATAGTTTACTGCATTCTATTTATGGCAGCGATAAGGCTTCTGAAAGACATCACCACCGTCGCGAGTTTAATCCTGCCTATATGACACCTCTGGCCTTAACCGGATTGAAAATGAGTGGTATCAGCAGCCAATCCAAAAGAGTTGCTGCGGTAGAGTATCCGGACCACCCTTTTTATATCGGCACAATTTTCCATCCACAATTTAAATCGAGACCGACAAGACCGCATCCCTTATTTTTAGCGTTTTTAGAAAGTGCTCTTAAGCATAGTAAAGGAGAATAACGTGGCAAATATAGACTCGGAATTATCAAGAACTTTTAGTGAATATCTCCTTCTGCCTAATCTCACAACCCGTGAGATGAACTCAGAAAACGTATCTCTGGTCACACCTCTGGTCAAGTATAAGAAAGGCCGGGAGGAGTGTCCTGTACAAATGAACATTCCAATGGTTTCGGCCATTATGCAATCCGTATCAGGCGATCGCATGGCCATAGCTCTGGCTCGTTCCGGAGGTTTGGCTTTTATTTTCAGTTCCCAGACAATTGAATCTCAGTGTGAAATGCTGGTACGGGCCAAAAAATATAAAGCGGGTTTTGTCAGCAGTGACAGTAACCTCAAGCCTGATGATAAATTGTCGGATATTTTGAAGCTCAAAGAAAAAACCGGTCATTCCACGGTTGCGATCACGGATGACGGCAGCGCTAACGGCAAATTGCTAGGTATAGTAACAAGCCGTGATTACCGCGTATCCAGACTTCCGTCTGATGCCCGGATCTCTGAGTTTATGACACCAATATCAGAGGTGGTTTACGGCCAGGAAGGTATTACACTTTCAGAAGCTAATGATATCATCTGGGATCACAAAATAAATCAGTTGCCGATTTTAGATGATGAAGGCCGTATGGTGGCTTTTGTTTTCAGGAAAGACTACGATCGCCACAAAGAAAACCCTGCTGAGTTTTTAGACAACCATAAACGGCTAATGGTGGGAGCCGGTATCAATACTCATGATTATAAAGACCGTGCTCCTGCTTTGATTGAAGCGGGTGTAGATGTGCTTTGCATCGACTCTTCTGATGGCTTTAGTGAATGGCAGAAAGACACATTGAATTTTATACGCGAAAACTATGGTCCCGATTTTCCGATCGGTGCCGGTAATGTAGTTGATGCCGAAGGTTTCCGCTATTTGGCGGAAGCAGGTGCTTCTTTTATAAAAGTTGGTATAGGGGGCGGCTCGATTTGCATTACCCGTGAGCAAAAAGGCATAGGCCGGGGGCAAGCTTCTGCTTTGCTTAAAGTAGCCGCTGAACGCGACCGCTATTTTGCGGAAACTGGTGTTTACATTCCTCTTTGCTCTGATGGCGGAATTGTTTACGATTATCATATGGCTCTGGCTTTAGCCATGGGTGCTGACTTTGTTATGCTGGGACGCTACTTTGCCCGTTTCGACGAAAGCCCCGGACGGACTTTGTCAGTTAATGGCAACTACGTTAAAGAATACTGGGGAGAGGGTTCAGAGCGAGCCAGAAACTGGCAGCGTTATGAAAACTCCGGTGATGACGGACAAATGCTTTTTGCTGAAGGTGTTGATTCCTACGTTCCTTATGCCGGTAAATTAAAAGATAATGTCGATACCAGTCTGGCCAAAGTTAGTGCCACTATGGTGTCCTGTGGTTCCTTAACCATTGATGAGTTCCAGAAAAAAGCGCGGCTGGTGATTGTGTCTCCAACCAGCATTGTTGAGGGCGGAGCACATGATGTGATCCGTAAGGACAGCTGATTCGGCATTTTTTGCAAAGAACACGCTTATATGGTATCTTTCCCTAATGGCAATGCCCATAAAATCGATTAAATTAAGTTGGTAATGGTGTTTTTTGATAAAAAAACAATTTTATAAAATAGAAAAAGCAGAGGGAACATCTATGGCTAAAAAAGCATACGAACTTACCTATAGCGGATTAAACGAATTACACGCCGAGCTGGAGGAACGCAAAACCAAGATTGCAGCCGAAATAGCAGAGCGCTTAAAGCAAGCACGTGAATTCGGTGATATCTCTGAAAACTCAGAATTTGAAGAAGCTACCCAGGCTAAGGTCGATAACGAAATTCGGATCCATGAGATTGAAACAATTCTTAAGAATGCAACCGTCATTGAAGAAAAACGTGTCAGCAAGACCCGGGTGAGCCTGGGTGGACAGGTGTCCTTGCGTGACGAAGAAACGGGAGAAGAAGAAACTTATCTTATTGTCGGCACACAGGAAGAAGATATTTTTAATGGCAAGTTGTCCAATGAGTCTCCCGTAGGATCAACTCTGATTGGCAAACAAAAAGGCCAGGTGGTCGAAGTAAAGACTCCGTCGGGGATGCTGAAATACAAGATCATGGATATTTCGCTGCCCAAAGGAGTACATAACAATGACAACTAATCAGCCGGTACCTGACACCAGTTCAGATTTGTCTGACCAGGAACGTATCAGGTTAGAAAAATTACAGGAACTTCAGCTTGCAGGAGAGGATCCCTATCTAATCAGCAAGTGCGATGTTTCATACCATGCCGGAGATGTGACTGCAAATTTCGATAAACTCGAAGAAGAGACAGTTACGGTGGCCGGCCGACTAATGAGCAAACGGGGCATGGGTAAAGCAGCCTTTAGTGATTTGCAGGATACTTCCGGAAAAATTCAGATATTCAGTAAATTTGATGTTTTGGGTCAAGAAGATTACGAAAAATGGCAATCGCTGGATATAGGTGATCTGGTCTGGATCCGGGGACAGGTTTTCCGCACCAATCGCGGTGAAATCTCTATCCGAAACGAAGAATGGCAGCTGTTGAGTAAATCTTTGCGTCCCTTACCGGAGAAATTCCATGGTTTACGTGATACTGATATTCGCTATCGTAAACGCTATCTGGATTTGATTATGAATCCGGATGTTCGCGAAACTTTTATCAAGCGCAGCATTATTATTCAGACAATCCGTCAGGAGCTCATGAACCGGGATTTTCTTGAGGTAGAAACCCCACAGCTTAATACTATAGCGGGCGGAGCTTCGGCCCGACCGTTTGTCACGCATCATAACGCACTTGATATGGACCTTTTTCTGCGTATTTCACCCGAACTTTATCTGAAACGATTGATCGTCGGTGGTTTTGAACGAGTTTTTGAAATAGGGCGTAACTTCCGCAACGAAGGTATGAGCACAAAGCACAACCCTGAATTTACGATGATGGAGCTTTACCAGGCTTATACTGATTACCACGGTATGATGGAGCTGACAGAAGACTTAGTTGTAAAAGCTGCCCTTGCAGTTTCTGACAATCTGAAAATATGCTATCAGGATGTTGAAATTGACCTTAATCCGCCTTTTCGCCGCCTGACTATGCTTGACGCTGTCAAGGAATATGCTGAAATCGATTTTAGTGAGATTAAAGATGACGCCGCTGCCCACAAACTGATGAAAGAACACAATGTACCGGAAGTCGAAGCCGAAATGAGCAGAGGAGAGCTGCTTAATCATTGTTTCGAGCTATATGCAGAAGAACACTTGGTCCAGCCAACTTTTCTGATCGACTATCCGATTGAGATTTCTCCTTTGACCAAGAAAAAACCCGATAGCGACGGCTTGGTGGAAAGATTTGAACTGTTTATAGGTGGCCGGGAATACGGAAATGCGTATTCAGAGCTGAATGATCCCATAGATCAAAAAGAACGCTTTGCCGACCAAATGGAGAAGCACAAAGCCGGCGACGAAGAAGCACAGCTGCCAGATGACGATTTCGTGGAAGCGCTGGAATATGGAATGCCTCCGACCGGTGGTCTGGGCATTGGTATTGACCGCCTGGTTATGCTTTTGACTAACTCGGGATCTATCCGGGATGTCTTGCTTTTTCCGACCATGCGGCCTTTGCATTAGACAAACAATAACTTAACAACAAAAGACGCTGCCGGTCCGGCAGCGTCTTTTGTTGAGACAAAGCTATAAGCTGGGCCAACTATTCATATAAGCCGGCATCTTTGTATAGTTCTTCTGCTATTTCGATGAATTTATCTGTTGTTGAAGTTGCACCTGAAACCGCATCAGCATCTATGCTGTCCACGTCTGTATTATTCTCAAGATAATTTTCAAGATAATTAATAACTTCTGAAATATTCGTATTTTGTTCTGAAGCTTCCATCATAACTTGAATATATTCTTCATCTTCCGACTTTTTATTGCCATTTTCGTCCACGTAATCGAAATATCCGTCAATTATTTGACCATCCTCTACATCAATCCAGGCCTCAACAGTCCATCCGTAATCGTCCGGCTCGCCTGTATACTCGAAGCGTCCGTCTTTCTTGTCTTTACCGTTACATGCAGGTAGCAGCAAACTAATAACCAACAAAAGTGTCAGTATCAGCAGAGTTGATTTATATTTTTTCATATCAGTCCTCCCTTCCGAAAAGAGTATTTGTACTTTAAAGATAAATTTAAATTATGACAAGCACG
>CAZVVR010000030.1:8853-11592 GCA_964630605.1 uncultured Mageeibacillus sp.
GTAAAAAAGTTATTAGGACGGTGAAAGTTATAAATTACTAATAATATATTATATAAAGTATTAAAAAATAACAATACGTTTATTACCTATTATGCTGCCTGTGGATAACTTTTTTGAAACGCTGTCTATTTTTATTTTTGTTATATTTTCTGGCCGGAGTAGGTTATAATTACTTTCTGTATGAACAAATATACTGATAAAGACATAAATTCAGACTGGAAAGCTTTTGTTGATAGCTGTCTTACTTGTCAAGACTGTGATCTGCATAAAAGCAGGAAAAATGTAGTCATTTGGAAAGGTTCCATAAATGCTCCGCTCATGATTGTGGGCGAGGGTCCCGGAGCTAACGAAGATGCGCAGGGAATACCATTTGTGGGTCGCTCCGGAGCTTTGCTGGACACGCTTCTGCAAAGCTTTGAACTGACAGAGGAAGACTACCACATCTGTAATATTGTGAAATGCCGACCGCCTGACAACAGAAATCCCAGAGAAGAAGAAGCCAGGGCCTGCCGCCGTTTGCTCAGCGCACAAATCCGGCTGGTCAAACCAAAAATATTTTTATTGATGGGAGCGACTGCTTACCGTTATTTTACCAGTGGCACAGAAGGTATTACTAAAGTGCGTGGGAAATGGATTGAGAATAATAATTATTTTGTGATGCCAACTTTTCATCCGGCTTTTATTCTGCGCGACAACAGGCGACGCCCCGAGCTGTGGCAGGATATTTATGCTGTCAGGCAAAAACTGACAGAACTAGGATTGAAAGATCCACTATCTCAAGAGTAATTAAAAGTCTGTAATGTTACAGCTGAAGACCGCTTGCCGCCGCAAAATAATTTGAGTGGGGGAGAAATTAAGTGATGTCAAATATGAACATGTCCGAAATTAATCAAAATAAATTTCAGTTGCAAACCAACATGGTTCCCCGTGGAGATCAGCCTGAGGCAATAAAGAAAATTGTAAACGGGCTGGACCAGGGTATGAAGGCTCAAACACTTTTGGGCGTGACCGGGTCCGGCAAAACCTTTACTATGGCAAAGGTTATTGAAGAAACTCAGCGGCCTGCTTTAGTTATTGCTCACAATAAGACGCTCGCCGGTCAGCTCGCTGCTGAATTTACAGCCCTGTTCCCGGATAATGCTGTCGAATATTTTGTCTCATACTATGATTACTACCAGCCGGAAGCTTATATACCTTCCCGTGATATTTACATAGAGAAAGATTCTGCCATCAATGATGAGATAGATCGTTTGCGGCACAAAACGACTTCCTCGCTTTTGGAGCGCCGCGACGTGATAGTGGTAGCCTCAGTTTCCTGCATATACGGATTAGGTGACCCCAGTGATTATGAAAACATGAGAATTGCCCTGCGCCCCGGTATGCGTGTTGACCGTGACGAAATTATTTCAGAACTGGTACGTATCCAGTATCAGCGCAACGACTACGAAGCCAAGCGCGGTACTTTTCGCGTGCGTGGCGATACGTTAGATATTTATTCCAGCGCTTCTGAAAGTATGCTGACGCGTCTTGTTTTTTTTGGTGATGAAATTGAAGAAATACGTGAAGTAGATGCTATTACCGGCAGAACTCTCAGAGGGCGCAGTTATGAGGCTATATTTCCGGCCAGCCACTACACTACCACCGAAGCAAAAATGAAAAGGGCAGCTGTTGCTATTCAAAAAGAACTGGAAGAGCGCCTGGAAGAATTACACAACCAGGACAAGTTGCTTGAGGCTTACCGTTTAGAACAGCGTACGCGCTATGATCTGGAGATGCTGGCTGAGACGGGCTTTTGCAAAGGTATTGAAAACTATTCCCGCCATATGACGGGACGCCGGCCGGGTGAACCGCCTTATACCTTGCTGGATTTTTTCCCTGACGATTATCTGCTTTTTATTGATGAGTCACATGTAACTATTCCACAGATCGGTGCCATGTACTACGGTGACCGCTCACGCAAAGAGTCACTGGTTGATTTCGGTTTTCGCTTACCGTCAGCTTTTGATAACCGGCCGCTGCGTTTTGAAGAATTCGAGCAACGCATGGGACAAAGCATCTTTGTCAGTGCTACCCCTTCACGTTATGAAGCCGAACACGCTGAACAAATAGTGGAGCAGGTAATTCGTCCTACAGGACTGGTAGATCCCGAAATCGTCATCCATCCTATTGACGGCCAGATTGATGATCTGATTGAACGCATCCGCGGCAGAACTGAAGCCGGCGAGCGTAGTCTTGTGTTGACTTTAACCAAGCGTATGGCCGAAGATATGACAGATTTTCTCAAAGAGGAAGGCCTCGCTGTAGAATATCTGCATTCCGACATTGTAACAGTGGAGCGTTTGAATATTTTAAAAAGACTGCGCCGCGGTGAATTTGATGTATTGGTCGGCATAAACCTGCTGCGTGAAGGCCTGGACCTGCCGGAAGTTTCGCTTATTGCCATACTCGATGCTGATCGTGAAGGCTTTTTGCGTTCTACTACCTCATTAATTCAGATTATTGGCCGCGCTGCGCGTAACGTAAATGGGCAGGTTATACTTTATGCTGACACCGTAACCAAATCGATGGATCAGGCTATTGAGGAAACCAATCGCCGCCGCGAGATTCAAACTGCCTATAATGAAAAACATGGTATAATTCCTCAAACTATAAAAAAGGATGTTTATGAGCTTCACGATACGGTGGTGGAATTGATCGGTGAGGAGGAGGCTTCCTTTATAGAAGACCAGGAAAGTTTCG
>CAZVVR010000031.1:0-11238 GCA_964630605.1 uncultured Mageeibacillus sp.
AGAAATTGCATTGGCTTTTGTGGACCCGGAAGTAGTCGTTGAAGATATCAAGATAAATGTGACATCGCATCGTGCTACCAGACTTCCCTGGCGTAAAACATATGAATTGGAATGTATTACTAATCAAGACTTCCATGAAACTTACTATCTGGGGCGTAATGGCGAAGATAACAAACTTTTTAATAAAATAATTGATGATATCCGTCATGGTCGTTTGGATCCTGCAATGTATTTGGATTTGGTTCAAAAAGACGATGTTGCACTTGACTTTTCACGTGAACTTTACCGCTGTCACCACTGTGGTGATCTTCATGTAACCAGACGTCTCCGCCTGGTGACCGAAGACAGTACTTTGTCTGAACCCTATTACTGCCCTAAGTGCGGTGAGCGTTCTTCACCGGTTAATCGTGTACATATAGCTTCTTTGAACTGCCCGGTGTGTCACAGGCCATTAGATATGAAACCTGAAAAGGTCTGGTATGCTTCGGATGAAGAAGATGACAGCATACTATTGGAGGATTAAATAAGAATGCGTTTTTTGCTGCTAAACACGGGAGGAACAATTTCATCATTAAACAGCAGTAAGGGTAAAAGGCCTGAGCTGACCAGCGCAGATTTGCTGCGCCAAACGCAGCCTGTCAACAGCAAATATACAATTGAAGCTCTGGATATTTTGCAACTTGATTCAACCGATATTGGACCACGGGAGTGGCGGCAATTAGCCCAGACAATAGTTGATTTAGACCGGCGCGAAGATTACGACGCCTATTTGCTTTTGCATGGTACCGATACAATGGCCTATACCGCAGCGGCCTTGTCTTTTCTTCTGAGTGGATTTCCTAAAGTTATTCTGCTGACAGGAGCGCAACGAACCGCAGATCAACCGGATTTTGACGGCATCGACAACATCAGTCAGTCTATTGTGACCGCCTTGGAAATTGCGCGCGATTATGCGGGAGTATTTATGGTATTTGCAGGCAAGGTTATTCATGGTTGTCATGCAGTAAAAATTGATAATCAAGATCTCGAAGCTTTTTCATCTGTTGGTGCACCGCTGGTAGCGGAAATAGAAGAAAAAGCATTGATTTCAATAAATAACTCCTGGCGCGAACAATTGATAAAGCGCAAAAAAAAGACACAACGTCTATACAATTTGAATAAAAAACATTTTACAATAGATCCCCTGGATCCTCATGTTTTGGTAATTCAGATGACGCCGGGATTGGATCCACAGGTGTTACCGCAGCTGGCCCGCGGAGACTGGCCACTGCGCGCATTGATTTTGGAAGGATTCGGCAGTGGGGGAATTCCTGTCACTCCACGTGATTATTATCCTCATCTCAAAAAATTAATCAATGACGGAGTTCTTGTAATTTTAGGAACTCAGGTTTTTTCTAAAGATGAAGATCTCGACCGATATGAAGTCGGCCTAAGAACACAAGGTCTGGGACTGATTGCACAAGGCGGTCTCACCACAGAAGCAGCACTGGCGAAAACAATGTGGATTTTACCACAGGCACGTGACCGCGCCATGTTAGCTGCTTTATACCGGGATGACTTTGTCTTTGAACATCCCCTGCAAAGAGATAAAGATTAAAAATTAGCGAGGTGTGCTAACGTCATTTTGAACCCGGTATACTAATGTCACCCTGGGCGATAGTGTCAACAACATTATTTATGCTGGCAATTTGGTCAGCACTAATATCAGCTGAGAAATCCTCTACAGTGATTAATTTTTCCTTTACGCCGCAGTAAACAGTTCCTGCAGGCAGGCTTTCATCACGAAAAAGTTCATAAACATATAAATATGCGTCTGCTTTGTGTAACAACACTTTGACCGCTGCCGGATCATAAAGATCGGGATCATCAGCGCTTATAGTACTGCGCGTAGCACCCGGCGACCAGCTTGGAACTGTATTGGCAGTTGGAGCAGTGACTTCCTGAGTTGCTTCTGTTTCTTCTTCTGAATCGGTTGCAGGCACATCTGCGTCAGGGTCGGTTTCTGCCGGAACAGTTGCTTCTGATACAGCAGGATTCAGAAGTTTGATATCAGGCACTGCGCTTACAATTCTTAGACCGGCTTCTCTGGCAGCGCACACTGCACTCATGGAGGCATCCCCGGCCATAACTGCCAGAATAGCTGGCTCATAAGTGTTAATCAGTTGCTCAGTCTGAACGGAAATATCAGTTTGTTTCGAATTCAAGAAAAAGCTGTGTACTTCAGCGGTCGGATTTACAAATTTCGCCCCGGCTTCAAAAGCTTCTATCCAAGGTTCCTCGTTGCTTTCAGAATATTTGCCGACAAAGCCGATTGCTTCATCTTGAACCAGGACAGAGGCTACTGCTCCCAGAAGGAAACTGTGCTCCTCTACCCGGAAAGAAATGTTGATTAAATTTTCACGCTCAGTGAAACCTTCAACCACAAAAAACATAACCCCAGGATTTTCTGCTGCCAGATCTAAAGCAACTTCACTAAAAATTGCGGAATCAAGAAAAATTACATTATATTCAGCTCGGATAAGTCGTTCTGCAATCTTTTTGGCTGCAGAGACGGGTACGTTTTCCACGTATCTGGTTTTTGCGTTAGCAGCTGAAATCAACTGGAGTCCCTGATAGCTATTTTTACCATATTCGTCTTTTATTGAACCGGCCATAATCAAAGCTACATGATCAGTTTCTCCGGGCTCGAGCCGGCCGGGCGGAAGCAAAGGCCTGGTCGGATCTGTTACCGTTGGTCCGGGGTTATTATCAGCATCACAGGCTGTTGCTGTGAGCAGAGAAAACATTATTAAAAACATTAAAGAAAACAAAATAAAACGGGCAGCGGGTCTTCTTGTATTTTTATTATTTACACTATTTTTAAAGTTACGCATCAAAAAACTCCTGATCTGATACTTTCTGGAACCGTTTAGCAGTTCTATGAAATTTTATCACAGCTTGACAATAGACAACATGGCAATTGTCTCTTTATTCTCTGGAAATCAAGTTTAATCTTAGAAAGATGTAAGAATTGCTTCTGATTCCTCGGTTTCAAGCCAGGCCAACAGAAGATCCACAACACCGCCGTAGCTTTTGACGCCCTCTGATTCGCGGTTAACCTTTAGGTAGGCATCGTTTATCTGAGTGGAAACCTCAGCGATTGGCGTTTCATAAGCACTCCAGTAAAGTCTTTCATTTTCCAGATCGTGAGCCATTTTTGCTGTAACAGTATCGGCATAAGCCTCACGCCATAGATCCCGGTCTTCGGCAGCCAATCTTCTGGACAGATTTTTCCAGGCACTGATAAGCCCGGAATATTGCCAGACCGGATCAGGATGTACAAAACAGCTGAGCAAACCGGCAAAATCTGTGTCATCTTCGCGGGCAAAACCACGGGTATGAGCCAGTTCATGAGCTGTGCTGGCTGGAATCATGAAGCCCGGCTGATCGATATTGATATTTGCTTCAAGTAAAAGCGGCATATACATTCCTACTATTTTTGTGTAAGACCAGTATTTTGAAAGCACGACACCTTTAGGTTTGCTCCGGATTGTACTGGCCAAAGCCGGCCAGCGTTCACCAGCAACTTCCCAGCCGGTATGAGCAGACTGTTGCAGTTCTTTTGTTGTACCGGTGATAATGCTGCCGTCAGAATCTTCGGGCAGATTTTCTCTGACTGCTGCAGCTGCATGGCCCACTTTGCGCATGGCGTTTTCAAGTTCATCGATGGAACGTTCTTTTATAATCAGATCCATTGAGTTAGCCAGGGGTGAACGGGCGTAATTAATGCCATGAAATACAATGAAAAGTGAAAATAATATTAGAGCAACGCCGACCACGATACTGCCTGTATGCAGAAAGCGGCGCCAGCGATGCGAATTATTTTTTACCAAACGGATAATGCCATAAATAAGGAGTATTAACAAAGCAGGTATTCCCAGTATGGCGAAAAACTCAGTGAGTGACAGCGGGAACAAACTTGTGATCCAGGTATATATTGTTGCCAGAGGTGTAAAGATTTTTGCAGTGTGAAAATCTGCGACACGGCTATTGTTAAAGGCTGCACTGCGCAAAATTACCAAGACAAGTGAGAGCAAAGCGGCTATTGATAAAAATATCAGGGAGCCGCTAAGTTTAGGTTTCGCATTATTATTGGATGATTGTTTACTATTCTGCACAGGACACTCACTTTATACTTTTGTCCTATTATTGCATAGATCATTGCAGACAGTCCATGTTAAGCAGAATGCTTATTCATAGTGTTTAATAGCTTTGTTAGTTTCTTTGTCAAAAAGATGAACTTTATTACTTTGCGGCAAAAAACTGACGGTATCGCCTGCCTTTAGACGCGTACCTGCTTCTGTTTTGATGGTATGCAGTTCATTCTGTACATGCACATGGATGTGTTTCTCGTTGCCCAGCAACTCAGTTACAAAGATCTTGGCTTTTATACCTCCGTCGTCTACAAATTCAATATGTTCGGGACGAGCTCCAAAGATAATCTCTTTATTCAGATAGGGTTTTACATTATCCTTATTAGCTACGGATATGGGAAAGCGGAAGGTTCCGTAATCGTTGTTGTCGCCCTCCAAAATATATTGACCATCTTTTTCTTTTAATCGGGCATTATAAAAATTCATCTGTGGTGATCCGATAAAACCGGCAACAAAAAGATTATCCGGTCGATTGTAGACGGCTTCGGGTGTGGCGACCTGCATGATGTGCCCTTCATTCATAACACAAATTCTGCTACCCATAGTCATGGCTTCGGTCTGGTCATGTGTTACATAGACAAAAGTGGTGTTGAGATCTTCATGTAACTTTATCAGCTCGGCCCTCATCTGAACTCGCAGTTTTGCATCCAAGTTTGATAATGGTTCGTCCATGAGAAAAACTTGAGGCTGTCTGACAATTGCCCGGCCTAAAGCTACTCTTTGGCGTTGCCCGCCGGACAAAGCCTTGGGCTTTTTATCCAGTTGACTGCTAATATCCAGAATATTTGCTGCTTCCTCTATTCTTTTTTTAATTTCCTCTTTATCCAATTTTGCAATTTTTAACCCGAAAGCCATATTATCGTAGACAGTCATATGAGGATAGAGGGCATAGTTTTGAAAAACCATAGAAATGTTTCTATCGCGCGGATCTACTTTATTCATTAACTTATCGCCGATATAGAGCTCTCCTTCGGAAATTTCTTCCAGACCGGCTATCATTCTAAGGGTGGTAGTTTTACCACAACCTGAAGGTCCTACCAAAACCACAAATTCACCATCTTCGATTTCCAGGTTTATGGATTTTACCGCCTTAAAATTGTTATCATAGATTTTAGTTAAGTTTTTCAGAGTAATTCCAGCCATCTTATGCCTCCAGCCAATTTAATATATATGATCGTGCTTCTGCAATAGTCGGGAAGACCGCATCAGCCTCATCCAGATTCTCATCGCCTATACCTACTGCCGTCATTCCGGCGGATTTTATGCTTGTGATACCTGCTCTGGCGTCTTCTACGCCCAAGCAATCTTCAGCAGAAAGTCCCAGGATTTCTGATGCTTTGAGAAAGGTATCAGGATATGGTTTTCCGCGTTCTACTTGCTCTGGGTCGATAACCACATCGAACAGGTCTGCAATATCCATATTCTCTATCAACTCGGGCGCATTTTTGCTTGCAGATACCAAACCAAGAAGAAAGCCTTTTTCTTTGATGTCTTCCAGGAGTTCCCTTGCTCCGGGATAAAGGTTTTCTGCGGAGAAATGACTTATAGATTCTTTATAGTAATTATTTTTCCTATCTGCCAGTTCCTGTTTTTCTTTATCCGAATACTCCAGGTCAAAATAATCTAAAATTTTATCCAGCGCCTGCAGGCGGGAAATACCGCGCAAACTGTCGCGGAATTTTTCCGGCAAAACAAAGCCCAGATCAGCGCTCAAACGTTTCCAGCCATCGTAATGATTATCTGAAGTTCCGGTCAGAACTCCATCAAGATCAAAAAGTACGGCTTTTTGTCCCAAAGTCATCCATTCTCCATTCACTGTCAGCTCAGCGGGCGATCCGCCGATTCTCTTTACATCTACCATGTTTTCCGACACAAGCACTTCAAGTACAGTGGAACGCCAGACAAACCTGTATCTTATACGCCCCAACCTTTTGTGTACAAAGGGATCGATACTTAAACCGGTCTCATCTATGCTGATGCCACCAAAACCAGCCAAAACTGAAAGTATGGACCCACCTATATTAGCCATATGCAGACCGTCAGCGGAGTTCTGATTGAGATCTTTTAAATCCAGGTTAACTGAATCCATGAAATGTTTGTATGCCAGTGCGTCATCTTTTAATCTACAGGCCACCAGTACTGTAGCTGAAGGGGATAGCGATGAGTCATGTGTATTTAGATCCTCATAATAATAAAAGGTGCGTCTCATAACATCTTCATCTACATCAGGTACCAAATACAGGGCAAGAGAAGTGTCCGCTTGTTTTAGTATTTGATATCTGTATATGGTCAGGGGATGGTAATGAAGCAATAGAGGTCTGGCCTCATTTTCTTCCGGCCAGTAAGCTTTGGAGAGAAAGGTAGAGTCCTGACCTAAAATGCCTTTCCCCTCATCGTATATATAAACCATTTCCTGAGCTGCACGACCCATAGTTTCGATTTCAGATTCTCTGATTTGGAGAAGTTCGTTTAGCCGCAGCCATTCGCTGGGCCGTTCCTCCTCTAGGATGTGCCATATTTTTACAACCCACTGTAAGTTATATTGGGCCATTTTATTTGTATAATAATTATCCGATACCATGGTTGTGTATTCGTCAGGACCGGTTACACAGTGGATATGGAAGCCGTCCTCCTGGAAAGAACCTATTTCCAAAGCGGTTCTGGCGGTTTCAATGATCAGCTCCATGGCGTATTCGGCCAGAAAATCCAAATCTCCGGTAGCCAGCCAATACTGAATGAATGTGTAAGCAATATCAAAGTTCACATGGTACTGGGCTGTGCTGGCAGGAAAATAGCTGGATGATTCAATTCCTGATATTGTTCTCCAGGGAAAACAGACACCTTTTCTGTGACCCAGCTCTTTAGCTCTGTCTCTTGCCTGTGGGAGTATATTGTAGCGGTAAAGCAGCAAATCTTTTGCTCTTTTTTTGTCCCAAAGCAGCCATACCGGATAAATAAATATTTCTGTATCCCAAAAATAATGTCCCTCGTAACCTTCACCGCTCAAGCCTTTTGCAGCGACATTACCGTGAATATCCTGTGTGGTTGCCTGAAGTAAATGAAAGGCTGCGAATTGCATGTTTGCGTCTAATTCCGGGTTATCCAAAAAATTAATCGTTGCTTTATTGTAAAAACTTCTCAAAAAAGTCTTCTGGTCTTTATACAGCACAGATTTTTCTATAAATTCACTTTCATTGTCCCTGATGCTGTCCCAGTATTTTACTAATCGATTTAGCTCCAGTTCTGTGCTGCCGGAATAAGAAATGTTTAGATCCTTATCAGTTAACACTGCTGCTGAATCAAAAATTCCGTTATCAATAAAATCTATTTTTACCTCAATTTCTGTATTGATTGTTTTTAAAAGGAGCTCACCTTTTCCGGCTACATAGCCTGACTCTTTAACTTCCATTAGCGGAATTTTACTTGAAGCCACGCGAGGGTCATTTTCGCTGGACATATTGGATATTTCAAAATCAATGTGATTTTCCACTTCGATCTTGCCCTCATATTCAATCTTTAAACTCCAGAATCGCATTTCTTTATGAGAGAAAGACAAGAGCTGCTCGAATTTAATTTTTGCTTTTTTGCCGCTTTCCGCCACGTATGTGTAGCTGCGTCGGGATAGTCCTTCTGAAAAATCCAGCTCTCTGCTGAAGTCTTCAATCTGTCCATCAATAACCACTTCTTCTTTGTCCAGGTAAATGGTGATGTTGAATAAATCAATCAAATTCGGCATTCTGTCGGCAATCATAGGAAAGCCCGAAGCCCATTCAGCATAGGCAAGTGGTATGCGCTCATAAATGCCGTTGATGTAATTACCTCTGACAGAATGAGGGTAATTAAACTCCTCCAGATATCCTCTGGTTCCGATATATCCGTTTCCCAGAGACATTAAACTCTCCAAAAGAGCTAGTCGTTCGCAATCTAAGCCTTTCTCGATATACTTTCTCAAATGATCACTCCTTGAGGGCACCGGAAGTAAGTCCGGACACGATTTGTCTTTGGAAGAGAATGACAATGATTAAGGTCGGTATGGTAACAATCACCGTGGCAGCAGTAACCTGGCCCCAGAAAATTTCAAACTGTCCTCTTAAAAATGATATGCTTACCGTTGCCGTACGCCAGGCTTCGTTAGTATTTAAGGTTAACGACAGGAGAAATTCATTCCAGGCCCCGATAAAGACAATAATTGCTGCAGTAAATATTCCGGGCGCTGCTAAAGGTAAAACTATTTTGAAAAAAGTATTCAGTTTGGAGGATCCGTCCATAGTGGCAGATTCCTCCATTTCTTTTGGTATCTGAGCAAAATGTGTTATCAAAATAAAGGTTGCAACCGGCAAAGTTATATTCGAGTAAGGAAGTGATATGAAATAACTATTTGTCCAGCCCAGCTCGATAAATATCCGGTAGATAGGACCAATTACTATCATTTGCGGAAACATTGACACAGCCAGGATAACTACGGTCAGGAGTTTTTTAAATTTGAAATTCAATCTCGCAATCGCGTAGGCTCCCAGGGACGCAACGAACGTGACATATAGCGTGGTTATAGTTGAAATCATCAATGAATTTTTCAAAGAATTCAGGATAGGCGTCCTGAATACCAGCTTGTAGTTTTCCAATGTGAAATTAGCCTGACTTAAGTCAAGTGCGTTTCTGCCCCAAATTTCCGATTCAGGTCTTAAAGACGTTAAAGCTACCCAGATAAATGGAAAGAGAATAATGAAAAGGTACAGTATCATTATTATTTTGAACAGTGTTGATGTTTTTACCTTATCCATTTTGCCTCCTACACATTTTTGCCTAATACATCTACATCAAGTGCCTTGATATAAAAATATGTAATTATACCAACGATTAATGCCATAATCAGGACGATAGCTGATCCATAGCCAAATCTTGTTTGCGAAAACATTACTTTGTAAGCATAAAGTGAAATAGATTCCGTAGTACCTCCGGGACCACCGCCGGTCAGGACATAAATTAAATCAAGAATTCTGAATGCATCCAGAGTTCTGAACAAGAGGGCTACAAAGATTGATGGTTTCAGGAGCGGCAATGTGATATGTCTGAATTGCTGCCATTTGCTGGCCCCGTCCAAGGCGGACGATTCATAAAGACTATTGGGTATAGTTTGCAATCCACCCAAGAGTAGTAAAGCCATATATGGAGTTGTCTTCCAGACATCGGCTATGATAATTCCCATTAGCGCGTTACCCGATGTGTTGAGCATAGCAGCAGGTGATTGGATCAAACCGATTGAGGAAAACAGGTGAGAGATAATTCCACTGGAACCATTGTAGAGATAACTCCAGATTAAAGCAGCAACTGCGGTGGGAATTGCCCAGGGTATCAGGGAGAATGTTCTTACCAGGCTACGGCCTTTAAAGGGCTGATTCATGATCATGGCTAAGGCCAGACCTAGAATTAATTCAAAAAATACAGATATTACCGTAAATATTATGGTGAACAATAATGTCGATTGTGCTCTTTTGTTTTTTATAACTTTACCGAAATTATCCAAACCGGAAAAATTTGGTTCAATAATTGATGTCTGAAACTCTCCCGCTACTGCCATGGTGTCATCAGGAGAATAAAACTCGTCTTCTATAGCGTAGAGTTCTTCCAGTTGACCAATGATATATTTTTGCTTGGCGGCAAATTCTTGTTGCTTGGTTTCGTTGACCTGAACAATGGCTCGCAAATCGGGGCCGGCCACTTCGTCGGAGATATAATCTTCGAACTCTGTTAAATCTGCTTTTATTTTATCGATTTTTGCGATGGTTTCTTCTTTTTGCACATAGCCCAGATCAAAGTCCAGATAGAAATTCAAATAATCTATCGTTTCCTGATTCAGCTGAAGATTAACATGTGAACGAAAATAAGTGTCATTCTTTGAACGGTCATTTAGTTGCATGTCAAAAAATGAATATTGCAATGTCAAGAGAATGGGTATAATAGAAAATAAGATAATAATCAATACAACTGGAAAGGTCAGCACATATCCAGCTTTCCGGTCCACCCATTTTGAAAACTTCTTCATAGCAACCTCTTCTAGTGTCTCCGGGCGTCTTTCAGACAAAAAGAATGTTAGCTTTGGTTTCAGCCAAAGCTAACATTCAAATTAACTAAGTTTTATTCTTCTGGCAGTACTGCCTCTATTGCTGCAACTGCACTCTCCAGATCACTGTTGCCGGTCAGATATTCATGAGTAGCGATTTGAATTTCATCACTCACTTCAGAATAATTCGCTACTACCGGTCGGGAGATCGTGTTCGCAAGCGCTGTCTGGAAACCTGTGCTTGAAAGCAAAGCGTTGGATTCGAGCACATCTTCATCTTCCAGTAAAGCGTCAAAGCCCGGCAGGTAGCTGCCCTCTACAGCATTAATCTTCTGTCCTTCAGGACCAGCAACGAAAGAGATGAATGCTCTGGCACCTTCGGGGTTGTTTGAATAAGAGCTAACTCCGAGGAGCCAGCCGCCTACAGAGCCACCTTCTGGCAATGGGGCATATGAAACTTGTTCGATCTTGACATCGTAGTCACCGGACTGCAGCATACCGTTTACATAAGGCCAGTTTCTGGCAAAGACAGTCTCTCCGTTGAGGAGGGCGTTTGCTGTTTCACCTTCGGTGTAATTAAGGATGTCGGGTGGAGTAAGGCCGTCATCTATGGTGGACTTCATTCTTTCCAGGCCACCTGCAATGTCGGTCCAGTTTCCGGTGAATTCGTTGACATTTACTGTTAGTCCCTCATACTGCATTGCCTGATAGGCCATACCATACTCAGTTCCGTCTTCTCCCTGGTATTTTTCTGCCATAGCAAGATAATCATCCCAGCTATATTCACCCGACTCGAGTGTTGCGGCATCTTCTTCAGAAACAATATCAGATCTGTAATAAATAAATCCAAGGTCAGGGAAATAAGGCAAGACATAGTTTCTGCCTGAATATCTACCTGAAGCCATTGAACCTGCGTTGAAATCTGCTGGTGTCCATCCATTTTCTACCAGTAGATCATCAAGTGGGGAAATAAATCCTGCTGCG
>CAZVVR010000032.1:0-11097 GCA_964630605.1 uncultured Mageeibacillus sp.
ATAGACTCCCAGCAAAAGAATACTCAAGGCCCGGGTTCCCGCTCCGGCTGCCATAATCAAAACGCTGGTAAGGATTGGACCTACACAAGGTGTCCAGGCAAAGCTGAAAGTAAAACCCATTATCAGAGCTGTTACAGGATTCATTGTTAATTTTTCCAGGGCGATCGGCAGACGCCTTTCCCGGGACAAGATTTTCGACGGGCTGAATACGTTTAATTGGTATAATCCAAACAACAAAATAATAATACCGCCGATAAGCGTAAATATATAGCTGTATCTATTGAAGAATGATCCTACACCCGCCATGAGCAGGCCCAGCAGAAAAAAGGCAAAACTAATACCCAAAACAAAAAACAAGGTGTTCAGCATTACTTTTTTGCGCGGATACTTTATGCTTCCATCCTCTTTCACTGTATAAGTTCCACCTGCCAGATAACCCATGTACACGGGTAAAAGTGGAAAAATACAGGGAGAAAAAAAGCTGGCCAATCCCTGAATAAAAACGGTAAATACCGGTACGCTCTGAGTCAATTCAATTACGGGCATATATTATCCTTTTCTTTGTAAGCATATATTTTCAACAGACTAAAGTGCATTTTAATGCTTGTATCATTAAATGTCTTCCATATTTTGTCATTCGTGTCCTCTGTAACAGACATTGTTTTCACGTGTCTTACTTGTTTATAAGCATTTCCCGGCTATATGATAGAATTACCAGGAAAGATAAATATAACTATGTGGAGGAGTCATATGTTAGATATTGTATACATTCGTAACAATCCTGAAGAAGCAGCAAAAAAACTGGCCAAAAGAGGGTTAACGATTGATTTTTCAGATTTTTTGGAAAAAGATGCTGCCCGACGCGCATTAATGCACACAACCGAAAAGCTTAAGGCTGAACGCAATAAAAAATCTGCTCTGATTCCTAAGCTAAAAAAAGAAGGTCAAGACACAACTTCCTTGTTAGATGAATTAAAAGCACTTAGCGATAACATTCAGTCTAACGACGAAACCATAGACGCCATGCAAAAAGAGCAGAATGAATTTCTGGAAGGGTTGCCTAACATGCCTGCAGACGATGTAGTCGCCGGCGGCAAAGAGGCTAATGAAATCGTCAGTAGCTTTGGCGAACAGAGAATTTTCGATTTCGAACCCAGGCATCACGTCGATCTTCTGACCGGCACAGGTATGATTGATTACGAAAGAGGAGCTAAACTGTCCGGAAGCGGCTATTGGATCTATACTAATCTGGGCGCTCGCCTGGAGTGGGCTTTGATAAACTATTTTGTCGACGCACATCTTGCAGACGGATACGAGATGGTGATGCCACCTTATCTGTTAAATTATGATTCCGGATATTCTGCCGGACAATTCCCAAAATTTCTGGGCGATATTTTCGAAATTCGCAGCAATGAGGATAGTTTCCGTTTTCTCTTACCCACCGCTGAAACAGCTTTGGTAAATTATCACCGGGATGAAATTATGGCTGAAGAAGATTTGCCACATAAACTTTTCGCTTATACAGCCTGTTTTCGCAGAGAGGCCGGCTCCCACGGAGCTAACGAACGCGGTATGATCCGCGGCCATCAGTTTAACAAAGTTGAGATGTTTCAGTTTTCAAAACCTGAAGATTCTGAAGACGCCCTGGATGAGCTGGTGAGAAAAGCCTGCACGTTGGTGGAGGATCTGGGTTTGCACTATAACTTAGTTAAGTTGGCGGCCGGAGATGTCGGAGCTGCAATGAAAAAAACCTATGACGTCGAAATTTGGATTCCAAGTATGGGTGGCTACAAGGAAGTTAGCTCTGTTTCTAATGCCGGTGATTACCAGGCCAGGCGCGGGAACGTCCGTTTCCGTCGCACTGAAGATGGAAAAGTTGAATTCTGTGATACGCTCAACGGTTCCGGATTGGCAACTTCCCGGATATTACCTGCCATTGCCGAACAAAATCAGCAGGCAGACGGAAGCATTGTTGTACCTGAGGTTTTGCGTCCTTACATGTCGGGCATTGATGTCATTCGCCCACTATAATGTCTTGCCGGGAAAAAGACAGCTGTGGAGCTAAGTCTATGCAGGATGAAAGTTATATTTCCATCGCAAAAGCGGCCAGCTGGGAGTGCACGATAAAACGGTCACGTTTTATCGGCATCTGCACTCCGATAGCATCCGAAAATGATGCAAATATTTTTTTGGAGCAGGTTAAAGAAGAATATCCTGCTGCCCGCCATTATGTGTACGCCTGGAGAACAAATGAGCCCTACCTGATTCAGAAATATTCTGATGACGGTGAGCCCCAGGGCACCGGTGGACGTCCGGTGCTTGACCAATTGGAAAATGCGGACATTGACAGGGGTGCTATCTGCGTTGTGAGATATTTTGGTGGCATACTGCTTGGAACCGGCGGTCTGGCACGTGCGTATTCTCTGGCAGCAGCTGGTGCTTTGAAAAAAGCGGGAATCCGGAAGTACACGCTTTATCACTTGTTCTCTTTGGAAATAGACTACAGCGTTTATGATAAACTCAGCACTCAGTTGGAAATAGCCAATTTTTATCAGGATAAAGCACAATTCACTGCCAAGGTTAAACTGCTTGTGGGCACAAGCACCGAAAGAATCAAAGAACTCCAGATGCTGGTGCAGGATATGACGGCGGGAAAAGGAAAACTTATTGCGCAGGGAGAACGCTTTCTGGCAGTTTCTTAATATTTGCTTCTATATGAGACAATATACATATAATAATTACATAATAAATATTAGAGAGAAGGTAAGCTGAATGGCTGGTCACTCGAAATGGAACAACATAAAACGCCGTAAAGCGGCGGAGGATAATAAGCGTGGGAAAATATTCTCAAAGTTTGGCAAGGAAATTCAGATAGCTGTTCGTGAAGGGGGACCTGATCCGGAACAAAATGCCCGTTTGCGGGATGTCATAAGCCGGGCTAAAAGCTCAAACATGCCTAACGACAATATACAACGCTCGATCGACAAGGCAGCCGGTGACGCCGGCAGTGATAATCTGGTTGAAATTCAATACGAAGGCTACGGTCCGGGCGGTATTGCAGTAATTGTACGGGCACTCTCCGAAAACCGCAATCGCACTGCTGCCGATGTCAGACATGTTTTTGACAAATACGGTGGCAATCTGGGTACAGACGGAAGTGCTGCTTTTCTTTTCGAAAGAAAGGGGAGCATTATTATTGAACGTGAAAACATCAGTGACGAAGATGAACTATTGATGTTAGCTATTGAAGCCGGAGCAGAAGATATAGATTTAGACAACGAAAACATTGTTGATATCATTACTGCACCTGCAGATTACGAAACAGTTACTAAAGCTATTTCTGAAGAATATACAATTTTGGAACAAAGTCTGGAACCGGTACCCATGACGTGGACACAGCTCAGCGATCCCGATCAAATTGAACAGATGCAGAATTTAATTGAAAAATTAGAAGATAATGATGACGTGCAAGACGTTTACCACAACTGGGAACAGGACGAGGAAGACGAGTCTTAAGCATAATAAGCAGCTTAAGTGCCGGAAAATTAAATGTTTAAGTGGTTTAGGCGAAAGAAAAAAAATAAAAAAAAGAAAGAAAAAAAAGAAACTGTTCCTCAAAGACATAAACCTGGCGGTGAGGAAAAGTTGGCAGCTGATGCTGTTAAAAAAATAGAAAAAGCTGCTGAAAAAAATGAAGGTGCAAAGCCTTTGTCGGAACAGACCCCCTTTTTCAATCCGTTTGGGCGCATAGCTGATGCAGTTTTAACGCAGATTAATGAAAGAGAACGAGCTTACGAAGAACGTTCCCAAGCTGAAATCAGACAGCAACTGGAAAACATTGCTGTCATTTCTTTTGTTGGCCAAAGTGGCAGCGGTAAGAGTACTGCTGCGATTCGTATCGCCAGAGTGTACAGGATTGAATATATAATTGACGATGGACTGCTGATTCACGGCAGTACTATCGTTGCGGGCACTTCCGCCAAAAGAGCGGAAACAAAAATCGAATCGGTGAGGCGAGCAATTTTTGATGATCCCAGCCGCGCTGAAAATATGAGACGTGCATTAATCGAACATTTGCCTCCGGCTTTGATGATTATCGGCACTTCAGATGCCATGCTGATAAAGATCTGCAATAACCTCTGGCTCAATCTCCCTGTGATCAAGCTGCGCATTGAGGACGTTACCACTGAAGAAGAGCGTAACAAAGCACGTCAGACCAGATTATCAGAAGGAAAACATACTATCCCCGTCCCCAGTATGGAAATTAAGCACGATTTCTCCGGCTATTTCACAGAACCTTTGCAGAAGTTGCGACAGCGTTTCGATCGCAATCAGCCTTACAACTCCGTCAGCACCGAAGTGGACCGTACTGTGGTCAGGCCCACCTTTTCCACTCTGGGAAATTTCTCAATTTCTGATGAGGCGATGAAAAACTTAATCAACTTTCTGGCCCTGCGTGTCAAAGGCGTGGAGCTGGTAGTTGACTCCAAAATCCGCAAGGAATCCTACGGCATTATTATCAATCTGGATCTGTCAATTTTCTACGGCTCGTCTGCTCAGGATATTCTGGTTGCAGTTCAAGCTGCGGTCAGCGAAGGAGTAGAGTTTTATACTTCTATTAATGTGTTGGCGATAAATGTACGAGCCATGCGCGTAGCGAAAAAACGCAGCAAGGAGTCAATAGATGCTATGAAGGCAAAATTGCTTTACGAGCCGGGCAGCCCTTAATCAGCAGAAGATTCCTCTTTACTGACTTCATCATTATTATCTTTGTATAAAGTTTCAGGCAGGGATTCTGAATTAAATTCACTTTCAGCTACTTTAATTAATGTATCGCTGTCAGTAGTTAAACTTTCCAGTGTTTTCCGATCAAAGGGATAGGGATAAATTAAATTGGTTCGGCCCAGCAGAAAATCTGTTGAAACATTATAAAAGTCTGCCAAAGAAGATAGGATTCTCAGATCAGGCATTCTGTAGGCACGCTCATAATTCGAATATGTGCGGGAACTGATATTGATAGCCCTCGCAACGTCGGACTGCCTCAGTTTTTTTCGAGTTCGCAAACAACGTAATCTGTAGGCCAAGGTGTGTTGAAGGTCTGTATCCGGCTTGATCATAGAGTGATTATGCTAAGGCAGCGACTGAAAGATCAAGAATAAAATTTCTATCCTCCGAAACGGAGAATGCTATATTCTTTTTTCTCTTGCTTAATTTATTATTTTTTCAAAAATTACGTTAGGGGAAATTGACCAAGAATCGAAACAATTATCAGTTACAGTCAACTGTTATTAACTTATATCTTGACAGTGTTTCTGTAGTATTATATGAATAAGTATGGGTTTTGACTTTTAATATTTATTAAATCAAAGTCATTATTTCAATTTTAGTCATTTTCAAGCAAGTCAAGGAGGACTTAATACGCATGGATGAAAAATATACATTTACTGTAAACGGCAAGGAAGTTAGTACTACTGAAGACAAACCCTTGCTGCGCTTTTTGCGCGATGATCTGAAACTCTACTCTGTCAAAGACGGATGTAGCCAGGGAACATGTGGAAGCTGTACCGTCATCATTGATGGACGTGCCCTTAGATCTTGTACCGGCAAGACGTCTAAAATGGATGGTAAAACTATTATTACAACTGAAGGTTTGAGTGAGACTGAGCGAGAAGCTTTTGTCTACGCCTTCGGTGTTACCGGAGCTGTTCAGTGCGGCTTTTGCACACCGGGAATGGTTATGAGTGCCAAAGCTTTAATTGATAATAATAGCAATCCCAGTGAAGAAGATGTAAAGAAAGCTCTGCGCGCAAACATTTGCCGATGCACCGGATATAAGAAAATTATTCAAGCTGTTGAGCTGACGGCCGCTATTTTGCGTGGTGATGAAAAAATTGATAGCGAACGTGAAGAAGGTGCAGAATATGGGGTTGGGGAACCTGCTTTCCGTAATGACGTGCGAGAAAAAGTTACAGGCACCGGTCTTTATGCGGATGATGTGGAGATGGAAGGCATGCTGTATGCTTCAGCTATCCGCTCAGCTTATCCCAGAGCCCGTGTTCTGGATATTGATTTTTCAGAAGCACTCGATTTGCCCGGTGTCGTTGCAGTTTACACTGCCGATGATGTTCCTAACAACAAGGTCGGCCACATTATGCAAGACTGGGATGTGATGATTGCCAAAGGCGATATCACTCGGTTTGTTGGCGACGCTATTGCCTTGGTTGTTGCAGAAGATGAAGACATTCTTGAACAAGCTAAAGCTCTGGTTAAAGTGGATTATGAAGAACTGACAGCATATGCTTCCATCAAAGAAGCACTTGCCGATGATGCACCTGATATTCACCCCGGCGGCAACATCTGCCAACAGCGTCATATCACACGCGGAGATGTTAAGACTGCCTTTGAAAACTCAGCTCATGTTCTGACACAGAGTTTTGTCACACCCTTCTCTGAGCATGCCTTTCTGGAGCCCGAATGCTCTGTAGCCTTTCCTTATAAAGATGGCGTTAAAGTCTACTCTTCGGACCAGGGTACCTATGCTATACAAGAAGAAATTTCTATTATGCTGGGCTGGGAGCCTGAACGCATTGTTGTAGAAAACCTCTATGTGGGAGGCGCCTTCGGGGGCAAGGAAGATGCATCAGCCCAACATTTGGCAGCCTTGTGCGCAGTTAATCTTAATAAACCGGTCAAAGTTAAATTCTCGCGTGACGAATCGCTGGCTTTCCATCCTAAGCGTCACCCCATGGAAGCTGAATTTACTCTCGGCTGTGACGAGGAAGGTATGCTAACCGGTCTGGATGCGGAGATATACTTTGATACAGGAGCCTACGCCTCTCTGTGCGGCCCTGTGCTGGAACGCGCCTGTACACATGCAGTAGGACCTTATACCTATCAAAACACAGATATTCGCGGTTACGGCGTCTACACGAACAATGTGCCCTCGGGTGCCTACCGTGGCTTCGGCGTATGCCAAACTGAATTTGCTTTGGAATGTATGCTGGATCTTTTAGCTGAAAAAGTCGGCATATCTCCCTGGGAGATACGTCACCGCAATGCGATCGAACCGGGCAAAGTACTGCCTAACGGACAAATCGCTGACCAGTCTACAGCCCTGAAAGAAACCTTAGAAGCAGTAAAAGATGCTTATGAAGCTAATCGCGGACGTGCCGGTTTGGCCTGTGCCATGAAAAACTCCGGTCTCGGGGTTGGTTTGCCGGACAAAGGCCGGGCCCGCCTGGAAATTAATAAAGGTAAAGTTGAGGTTTTCTGCGGAGCTTCAGATTTGGGGCAGGGCAGCGCTACTGTTTTTGCCCAGATGGTGGCTGAACTCACTGGCTTAGGCCGCAAACTTATTCATGTACATTCCTCAAATACTGAAAACTCACCGGACTCCGGCATGAGCTCCGGTTCCAGACAGACACTGATTTCCGGTGAAGCCGTACGCATGGCAACTCAGCAGTTGGTTAAAGCTATGGAGCAGGTAAATGGCGATCTAAGCCAACTAGAAGGTCAAGAATATTCAGCTGAATATTACGAACCGACTGACAAGTTAGGCGCCGACAAACCGAATCCAAAGTCTCATATCGCTTACGCCTACGCTACACATCTGGTTGTACTGGATGAAGAAGGTAAAGTCAGCGACATCTATGCTGCTCACGACTCAGGCCGGGTGGTTAATCCACTCTCGATTCAGGGTCAAATTGAAGGTGGCGCCCTGATGGGTATGGGTTATGCTCTCACCGAAGATTTCAAGACTGATAACGGACAGGTAAAATCCAAATTTGGAACTCTGGGTCTTTTACGTGCATCTGATATTCCGGAAATACATGCAATTTATGTAGAAAAGGACGATCTGCTCGACGTAGCTTATGGTGCTAAAGGCATTGGAGAAATAGCCTCAATTCCGACTGCACCAGCAGTACAGAATGCTTACTATGCATTAGATGGTGTATTGCGCAACGAACTTCCGATGGTGGAAACAGCTTACTCTAAACCTAAGAAAGAATTTGGAAAAAAAGAATAATCTTTATAGCTTAGTTAGGAGGTCGCAAACCGCGGCCTCTTTTTTTATTTCAAAGGTCAAAATAGAACAAATTGCCTGATTTCTCTGATAGATTCCGTCTGAATGCGTAATTTCCATGTAACACTCTTGTAATATTTAAGCTTTTTTAGCTTTTCTCTCTTCAATTTAACCATGTTTTAGCTAGTTCGAGCCCCTATTTTTGACTTTTCAACTCTAGTTTAATAATTCCAGCGTGGATAAAATACTGACGTTTGGCATTACAAAACTTGCTTGGGATCAAAGAGATCCTAATTCTTTTTTGAAAGAACTCAAAGTTTCACAAAGAAACTTTGTCTTAGAAAGGGTGGAACATGACCAAACATGTTATAAAAAAATCTATCAGCCTGACACTGGCAATTTTAATCGCAGCGATAGCTATAGCTATCCCACTGCTTAGTGCCCGCACTTCGGCTGAAGATTCTGTCCGCGACAGCAGCGGAATGGAGCAAAACAGATCCAGAGCTCCATCTACTACTGAATTTGTTTATTTGGACTTGCCGGAAGGCTTGCTGGATTTAGAAAATAACCAAATAGGCAGAGGAATAGACCAACAACACTTAGACATAGAAGAACAATCAGATAACAATATTCAACAAACAACTCAATCTTATCCAAACGAAAATGTTAATGCTTTACCTTCAGACTCGCCGCTTAACGCTGCGCGTAATGAGGGTGATGAGAATGCCAAACACATCTTAAAAAATGAAATGCTGTGGAATCTGATTAATAATTCAGAAGAAGCTGAAAAGTACTATGACAATTTGTACAAACAAGAAAATGCAAAAAATAACCCGGAGCCGGCAACCAGCGTAACAACCGCTCCTACAGTGCCGGCAACAACAGCAGCTACGCAGCCGAGCACTACCAAGGCCCCGGCTACAACAACTGCTGCTACAACTGCAGCTACAACTGCTAAGCCTGAAACAACTGCGGCTCCCACAACCGCAGCCCCTGCAACGGAGGCGCCTGCGCCTCCCCCTGCAGCGTCAGGAAAGTTTTTGCTCTCGATCTCTAATCCGAATCCTAACTATGTGGGAAGACCTGTTCAGGTTCAGGACCGAGCGGTCTTGGAAGGACTGGTGATGGGCGAGTTCGGAAACGATTATACCGGTGCCGTTCTCGTGGCCCAGGCAATCCGCGATACCATGACATTGACCGGAGTTTACAACACTGGTCAGATAGCTCGTCAATGGGGTTATACCGGTCGGATTCACAGTAATGTGTCTGATGCAGTCAAAAGAGCAGTTGCCTTCGTCTTTGACCAGGGTGGCAGCGCAGTTCAACATTCGATTTATTACTTCTATGCCTCTCATCTGATTTATTCGTCCTGGCACGAAACACAAAAATTTGTGGTTCAGTACGGTGGTTGCCGATTCTTTTCCCGCTGGTAGTTTAAGCTATACTTGTGCTTAAGGAGGCTGCTTATGTCTAACGCAGTCATGCTGCAAGCGTTCGAATGGAATCTGCCAAACGATGGCAATCACTACAGGTGGTTAGCCGATAGCGCGCCCGAGTTCAAGCGACTCGGGCTTGACGCTATCTGGCTGCCGCCTTTTTGCAAAGCTACATCTAGTTTTGATGTTGGTTATGGTATCTATGATCTCTATGATTTAGGTGAATTTGATCAAAAGGGAAGCATCCGCACCAAGTATGGGACTAAGGATGAACTTCTGCATGCGATCGAAACTCTGCAAGCCGAAGGGTTGCAGGTTTACGCTGATGTGGTAATCAACCATAAGGCCGGCGCTGATCAGGCGGAAACCTTCGCTGCTGTGCCTTGCGATCCGGAAAACAGGCTCAAGCAAATTGGAGAAGCGCGAGATATCCGGGCCTGGACTTATTTCGACTTTCCCGGCCGCAAAGGCAAATACTCAAATTTCATCTGGAACTATAACCATTTTACGGGCGTCGACTACGATGATGCCACGGGAGAACATGGTGTTTTTCGCATTTTGGGTGAAAATAAATATTGGGCCAGCGGTGTATCCACTGAACGGGGTAATTACGATTATCTGATGTTCGCAGACATTGACCATGATCATCCCGCAGTGCAGTCTGAAATAACTCAGTGGCTGGACTGGATGTTAGAAAAAACTAAAGTCGATGGTATACGCTTTGATGCAATCAAGCATATTGAAGATAGTTTTATCTTAGATGTTGTATCCCGTCTTAATGAAAACTGGGCGGAAAAAAACCTTTTTCTTTTTGGTGAGCATTGGGTCTATAATCCTGAGGCTACCAATCATTTTCTTGAACAAACCGAATTCAAGCTGGCTCTCTTTGACGTAGCCTTGCATTTTAATATGCATAATGCTTCTGTCAATCATGATTACGACCTGCGTAAAATCTTCGACAACTCGCTGGTACGAGAACATCCGGGTAAAGCGGTTACTTTTGTGGATAGCCACGACAGTCAGCGCGGTCAGGCTCTGGAGTCCTGGGTGGAAGAATGGTTCAGACCTCACGCATACGCTATTATACTCTTACGCAAAGACGGCTATCCCTGTATCTTTCATAGTGATCTCTACGGATTTGCCGGTGAAGAAGCCTGGCCCCATAGTTACGATACGGTTGCAAAGCTAATCCACTTGCGCAAAAAGCATGCCTGGGGGGATGAGGTAGATCTGCATATTGAAGACCACGAAATTTTGGCCTGGACCAGAAGCGGTGACGAAAATCATCCCGGTGGTTTACTGGTGATTCTCAATAGCGGTGATGATAAAGAACTGCATATCACCATGCCACAGGGCGAATCAGGACAGAGGTTTTCCAATGCTCTGGCTAACGATCAGATTGTTGAGCTGGATGAGAATAAATCTGCCGCCTTCCCTGTACAAGAACGTTCGGTTGCAATCTGGATTCCGGCAGAATAACTCAGCCAAACGTCCTTAAACGGGGTCATCTTGTGCTAAGGGGCAATCAACTTGACAGTCCCAGATAAGCGTGGTATCTTGTTTAAGCGCTAAAAATTTGGCGGGCTCGTGTGGCGGAATTGGCAGACGCAGCGGACTTAAAATCCTCCGGTCACTTAG
>CAZVVR010000033.1:0-691 GCA_964630605.1 uncultured Mageeibacillus sp.
GACTTTGCGAGCCCACGATCCAACTGGACTTGTCTGCCACTGGATTCCAGATGTTCCAGGTTAACAAACACATCAACTTTTCCGCGTTTGATTCGCTCCTGAACCAGGGAGCGTAAGGTATTTTCAAAACATAGAAAACTGCGCGGTATGCGCACTGATACATCGAGAAAACGATGATTAACGGATTTGACCTCTATTTTAACTGAGAGATTATTGTTTTCAGCTGACCCGGAACCGTAGCCGGTCATACTTTTTAACATGTTACATCCTTCCCTGCTCTGATTTAATCGGTTTTTGTATTCTTAAAATCACAGAGCTCACCATCTTCTCCTAACAAAACTGGTGTAAAGTGTACCTGATCTGCAGACGTTAAAACGTAACGCACTTTCTCCAGCTGCGGTGAGCTCAAATAATAAGGCAGCTGGTGATGAATATGTCCGAAAATACACAAGGGTATTTCTGCTTTGGATAGAGCTTGTGACATCTTACTTGGATCACCATTGGGCGATATAGGCGGATAATGCATAGCAAACACTGATGTCAGCTCCGTTTCACTTTTCTCACTAATTTTTTTCATATCATCAAGAGAAAGCTGCATACGAATCAATTCCCGATCAAATATTTTCTGGTCCTGAGAGGTAAATTCATCATCATCAGGCAATATCCAGCCTCGTGTACCTCCTATATTGAA
>CAZVVR010000033.1:701-10069 GCA_964630605.1 uncultured Mageeibacillus sp.
TGAACCGGCCAAATGAAATAGCGTTATTACGCAAAAAATTAAGAGTCGTCAAATTTTCCAGCTCACAAAGCTCCTGCATCTTTTTCATACTGGTCCACCAATAATCATGATTGCCACGGAGCAATAATTTCTGACCTTTCAAGTTGTTGATAAAACGCAAATCAGGCAATGCTTCATCCAAGCTTTTGCCCCAGGAAATATCGCCGCCCAAGATAACCACATCATCATCTGATACGAGTTTCTGCCAGGATTCCCGGATCAGGCTTGTATGGTTTTTCCATTTATCACCAAAAATCGTCATGGGTTTATCAACAGCGTGGGCTAAATGAAGATCGGATAATGCATACAATTTCACTTCAAAGTTCCTCACGATGGTAATGCAGATAAATTGCTTCTGCTGTTTCCGCCGGTATAGCTTTTAACGCTTTCAATTCCTCCAGACTGGCTTCTGACAGTCTCTTGATGGAACCGAATTCTTTAAGTAAAAGCTTGCGACGGGCCGGGCCGATCCCGGGAATACTTTCTATATCGAATTGCATACGCCGCTTTTTTTCCTGCTGGCGGCGCAGACGATTGGCAAAGCGATGTGCTTCATCTTGTAAAGCAGTGAGCAAACGCAAAACTCCCAGCCGGATCGCTCTTTCATCAGCATCTTCATCTTTCTCAGCCTGAGACAGTTCGATTTTGCTGCCATCACTGAGAACCAGACCCCGGGTACGGTGCCTGTTGTCCTTGACAATACCTGCCACAGCTATGCCGGCATCATCCAGTAAATCTTTGACTGCATTAACATGTCCCAGGCCACCGTCGACAAATATTATATCAGGTCTGCTTCCCAGATTTCCATCCTGCAAATGCCGCAGCCTGCGTTCAATTAGCTCTCTCATGGCACGATAATCATCAATGCCCTGGAAGCTTTTGATCGTAAAGTGGCGATAAGATTTCCGTTCCGGCCTGCCGTCACGGAAAACAACCATGCCTCCGGTCTTTTCTTCGGCTCCTGAAGAAGAAATATCGAAAGCCTCAATTCGCTGCGGGTAACCTGTACACCCTGTGTATTCAGCTAATGTCCTGAGCGTTAGCTCCAGGTCCTGAGCTGACTTACCGCCCATCAGCGTATGTCTCATCAAAGACCATTTAGCATTTTTAATTGCCAAATCTATGGTTGCTTTTTTGACACCACGTTGCGGCACATGTAAATCAACTTTACTGCCTCGCAATCCGGAAAGATACTCAGACAAAAGATCTTGATTTTCAATAGGGGCACTCAATAAAATCAGCGGTGGAATATCGCTGGCCCGGTCATAAAGAGAACGCAAAAACACTTCCAGATAATTACCATCTGCTTCACCTGTATCTTCAGCAAAGCGATATACCCGTCCAGTTACACGACCTGCTCTCACTTCAAGTTTTTGCAGTGAAATATCGCTGCCATTACGCTCCAGAGCCAGAGCATCATAATCGCCGCCCTGAGGATCAACAATATGCTGTTTTTCTTCCAGCCGGCGCAGTGCCTGCCATTTTTCCCGCAAAGCAGCGGCTCGTTCGAATTCCAGCGCGTCACTGGCGGCTTGCATCTCTGTTTTCAGTTTCCGGGTCAACTCACTGTACCGACCTTCGAGAAAACGAATAACATTATCAACCATCTCGCCGTATTCTTGTTGCGAAACTTCGCCGGCACAAGGTCCCAAACATCTTCCAATATAGTAATTGAGGCAAGGACGTTTTTTGCCGATATCGCGCGGCAAATGACGGTTGCAGGTTCGCAGCGGATATATGCTTTGCAGGGCATCAAGTGCCCGGCTGATATCGCCACTCAACCATGGACCAAAATAACGGGCACCCTCCCTGACATCATCTTCAACATGAAAAGATTTTTCTACTTTAGGAAAAGCGTCCTGAAGGCTGACTCGGATATAAGGATACTCTTTATCGTCACGCAAAAGAATATTATAATGAGGTTTATGCTCTTTTATTAAGTTTGCTTCTAAGATTAAAGCTTCCAGTTCGGTTGAACAAACTATGATTTCGAAATCCGCTATGCGCCTGATCATTGCCTGTACTTTGGCATTGCCATCAGGTTTAGCTGTGAAATAAGAACTGAGCCGACTGCGCAGGGAACGGGCTTTTCCAACATAAATAATAGAACCCGTGTCGTCCTTCATCAAGTAAACGCCGGGTTCTTCGGGAACTAGATTTAATCTTATTGCCAATGAGCGTTGTTGCTCAGAATCTTGCTGCATCACTTAACTCCTCGGTCTGTTTGAATCGGCCGGTAGAAAGAGGACTACAAGAATACCGCAGTCCCCACAAGTCAGGAAAGATAGTATGTTTTGTAAAAATAGCAGTCATCAATCAGATAAGAAGCAGAATTCATATCTCAATTCTTTTAAAGTTCCTTTGTAGTGTCAGTCATATACTCAACTATAACTTCCACTGCTGCTGCTTCATCTTCACCTTCGGCAATGACTTTAAGCTGATCACCACTGTCAATGCCCAATGACATAACTCCGAGCAAGCTCTTGGCGTTTGCCCGGCGGTCATCTTTCTCGATGTAGATGCTCGAATCGAAGTTCGAGGCTTTTTGAATCAGTAATGCGATGGACTTCATGTGTGTTTCTTCGTCGCATGCAAAACAGACTTCCTTCGATATCATATTTCATCCTCCGTTAGCTCGAGATAATAAGACAGTATATCTCCTACAAGTGAAAAGGTCTTAGTCTATTGTAAAGTATAGTCAGCAATTGGATTTAATGTCAATGAATACATTTCACATGCTTTGTTGGTTTTTTTGATATTTTATTGCTAATTTATTAAGCAAAAGAAATTTTTCCTGTCATAAGCAAGGCATCTTCAGAATTATCATTATAATACCCTTTGCGTATCCCCACAACTTTCAATCCGTTCTTTTTGTAAATCGCAATCGCACGACTATTTGATTCTCTGACCTCAAGGCGGACCGTTTTAATGCCGGATTTTGCCGCTCTGTTTAAAACAAACTTAAAAAGCAGGCTGCCCGTGCCCTGACCCTGTGCAAGCGGAGCAACAGCAAAGTTTAGGATTTCCAGAAAATCATCTCCGCTGACTGCAATAATAAATGCTTCCGGCTTGCCTGAAGCACCTTCAACAACAAAAAAATAAACCTCATCATCCGCTTGAAAATCGGCAAAAGCAGCTTCCAGCCAAGGTGATTCTTGTACTGCTGATTCAATGGCATATATATTTTTCAGATCTGCTTCTGTGGCACGTCTGATTACGGGAAATAGTGACATTCTAATGTTCATCCTTGTTCGCTAGATTCCGTTTAGCTGCCGATTCGATACCATAGGTGGCCTTTAACTCAAACGGCCAAAGAAATTTATCGCCTTTTTCATATGCTGCGTAAGCTAAGCCGGCTACTTCCGCAGCACTTATTTTGTTTTTGTCAGGACAAGCGAAAATAAAATCTAAATCCGAACTCACGCTGACATCATCTGTCTTGTGCAGAGCCAGGAAATCTTTAATTAAAGGGCTGCCGTCTCCGACAACAATTATCTTTTCTTTTTGCGAATATTTATCACTCAAAAGCTGTAGAAAATCAGATATCTCGCGCGGAGTTTCAGTTATCAGACTGGCACCATTCAAATAAATACCTGAAAACACTCTGCCTCCCCGAGCGTCAAGAACCGGCACAATCACAGTATCCGGAACAAACACTCCTGCGGCCAGTGCTGTCAACGAAGACGTGCCGTAAACTTTTTTTCCTGTACCGTAGGCCATTCCCATAATAGCACTGAGAGCAATGCGGATACCGGTAAAAGATCCGGGCCCGGTTGTCGTAGCAAAAAGATCAATATCTCTCAAAGTTAAGTTATTTTTTTCCAGCAAACCATTAATGGCCGGCAGCAGTCTGCTGGCATGTTGTAGCCTGGTTTTTTCTAAAACTTCATCGATAATCTTTCCTGATTCGCTTAAAGCCACAGAAATAGATTTACCGGACGTATCAATAGCTAGAATAATCATTGGTCAATAATATCTCCGTTTGAGTGCTCTTTTCTGCCTGCAGGAAAACACACATTTATGTGCCGTACGCTGCCTTGTCCGGCAAAAGTCAGCTGAACTTTGATTGCATTTTCCGGAAGTGCGGACAGAACATTTTCCGGCCATTCTATGACTGAGACGGCATCTCCGTAAATAAACTCATCGAAACCTTCGGCATACCAATCATTCTCATTATGCAGACGATAAGCGTCAAAGTGGTTTAAGGCCAGACCACCGGGTTTGGCAGCATACTGCTGCATGATGGTAAAAGTTGGGCTGGAAACTGCATCAACTACTCCCAGGCCTTTTGCAATGCCGCGAGTGAGTGTGGTTTTTCCGGCAGCTAAATCTCCAAACAATAAAAGGACATCCCCGGGCAAAAGTCTTTTTGCCAGGGATATCCCCAAATTTTCAGTTTCTTCACCTGATCGAGTTTTATAGCGTTCCAGCATTTTTGCTCCCTGAATAAAAAGCAGAAGCCTGGTGCAAGAGTCTCCTTAACGTTTGGAGAATTGGGACGCTTTTCTCGCCTTTTTGAGACCGTACTTTTTTCTTTCCTTGGCGCGGTCATCGCGTGTCAGGAAACCAGCCTTTTTCAGACGAGCTTTATACTGATCTAAATCTGCCTCTACTAATGCACGGGCTATTCCGTGTCTGACAGCACCGGATTGTCCGGATATGCCGCCACCTTGTACGTTGACTTTAATGTCGTAGCGATCAGCACAACCACAAAGATTGAGAGGCTGTCTCACAACGTAACGTAAGGTTTCCACAGGAAAGTAGTCTTCAAAATCTTTACCGTTTATTTCAATATTACCTTTGCCATGATACAGACGGACCCGGGCTACTGCCTGCTTCCTTCTGCCTGTTCCATAAAAATAATTTTTATCTGCCATCTTTATTTATCCCCTCAAACTTCTAACTGCTCAGGTTCTTGTGCTGCATGCGGATGGTCGGGACCAGCGTAGACCTTGAGCTTGCGATACATTTGTCTGCCCAGGCTATTTTTTGGAAGCATGCCGCGGACAGCAGTCTCTAAAATACGCTCCGGATGCTTTGCCATCATGTCCCGATAAGGAATTTCCTTCATACCACCGGGATAACCGGAATGGCGACGATAAATTTTCTTCGCTTCTTTGTTACCTGTCAAAACAACTTTGTCAGCATTAACGACTATGACATAGTCGCCTGTGTCGACATGAGGTGTGTATTCGGCTTTATGTTTGCCTCGTAAAATACTGGCAATTCTTGTAGCTAAGCGGCCAAGTGTCTGGCCTTCGGCATCTATCAGAAGCCAGCGACGGTCAGTCGTTTCCGCCTTTGCCATAAATGTCTTCATGTTTTTAAACCCCCTATATTCATGTGCCTATCAGCATAAATTAACAGCTCACTAACAGCTGGGCTCAAGACACAGCGCTTATCATAGCAAGCGGAACTTAACTTGTCAACTGTTTTTTTAAAATAGCTCAGTGAAGCTGCTTATTTGTCTAATTTACTCGTTATTTCGTCATTTTGCTTATGATCATCTGTTTCAGCGGTATAATTTTTGATTTTACGATTGAAAATATAATTTCCTACGACTATAGCAATAGCGCAGATCACTATCAGAGCGCTGAAAGCAATCACAAATTTTTCCCTTTGTGTTATATTGCCTTTATCCGACTTTACCGAAATTCCCATTTCAGTCCGAGAGGAAACCACTTCGCTGTGAGTATCAGTTACAATGGTCATTTCTGTGGTCACAGCCGTTGAAATATCAGGGTTTTTGTCATCGGGCAGTTCGGTCACTCCAGGATCGTTCGTGACTTCGTCCTCACCAAGCGGAGATGAAAAAGACGGTAAAGCTGCTTCCTGATATGGTTTGCTGCTCGAACCGGAAAGAAAAGCACCGTATTCCAGCAGCGTACGCACAGGTATGGCTATACGCACGTAAGAATTGTCATCCGGCCTAAACACAGAACCTCCCAAAAGAACTGCGATTATCTGATGCCCGTCATGCGTGATGCCAGCGCCAATCAGGCAATTACCGGCCAGAGGCGTGGTTCCCGTTTTGACGCCGTTATAGCGAGAAATATATTGCGATTGAAAGAAATTTGTACCATAAAGTACCAAGCTGTTTGAATTGTTCAGAAAAGCCCAACCAGCGTAAGGATGCATGTTCGTAGGTTCCGGCATGTAGTGGGCCAGACTGACATATCCGGCTAAAATTTCATTATCCAGCAGAGCTTTTGACATCAGAGTCAAATCGTGGGCGGTAGTTTGGTGTGTTTCACCGTCCCAACCACAGGGGTTGTCAAAATTCGTATCGACAGCCCCTAGTTTTTGTGCAATTCGATTCATCTCATCAACAAAAACCTGGCGCGATGCCAAAACAGATTCTTCAGTTAAATTATCCCACTGTTCCGGCGGTAAATCCGAAGTATATCCATAAAATCCGCCATAATTCTCAGCTAGAACATAGGCACAGTCATTGGCCGATTGCACCAATAAACCACCTAAAGCGTCTCGCGTGGTTATTAGCTCTCCGGCCTTTAGCTGCATGCGCACGGACTGAGGATCCGCAAAATAAGTAGCTTGTGGTGAAACCAGCAACTTAGCGTCCAAATCAAATTTTTCATGATTCACAACTGTCAGTGCTGTCATCACTTTAGTTGTGCTGGCATTCCACAATGGCTCATGCATATTGCGCTCAAGCAAAAACTCATCTGTTGTTGCATCATAGACAGAAAAAGCAGAAGCTCTGATATCGTCGATGCCGGGCCAGCCCGGAACATCTTCAAACTTATCCGCATAAACCTCTGCATTCACAAGCAACTGTAATATAAATACCAATATCAACCATAAAGTTAAATGTTTACTTAAGTTTCTTAAAAAACTCTTCATCTGCTTATAAATTCCTTATTGCCGAAAATTCAATAAAGGGCTCATCAGTCGGGAAAGGCCTCATTATATTCTTCGATTATTATCTGGAAAGCTTCGCTGTTTTCCGCTTGTTCCGTTATTTTCTTTTCAAGCCATTCCAAACGTTCATTTTGCTCGTTAGCCTTTTTAACTGATGGAATTATTAAAAAATAAATTAAAGAAAATAAAAGGACAGCAATGATAACAATAATGCTGATTATCTTTGTTTTACTCGAATCTGTTCTGTAGCTTGAAGCAGCAGATGAGGCTTTATCATTTTGATCTATTTGCCGCATAAGCTCATCGCGTTCGCGGGCGCTGGCCATTCGGACCTGGTCGCCTTCAGACGATCCCGCAGCTCTTTCTAAAATTCCTGCCTGAGCCAAATTGGCCCGAACAGGTAATAATTTTTTTTCATTTCGCCGGCGCGAACGTTCAAAATCGTCTGCTCTTTTTTTAAATAGGCGGGCCTGTGCCAGCAAATTTTCCAAAATTTCTTCTTCTTCGGGATCAGGGTCAGTCAGCAGCGCTTTCTCAAATTGCAGCTCTGCCTCTTTGTATTTGCGAGAAACTCCCAGACAAATTCCATAAAGAACAGCAGCATCCGTAAACAAAGGATAAGTAGAGACAACTTTCTCTAACGCAATCATGGCAATATCCTCGTTGCCGGAGTGTATATGTTCAAGAGCCCGGTTGTAAATAGACAAAGCTCGCTCTGCCTCACGCTCCGAGGTAAAGGTGCCCTCAGGGACAACCTCCATGGTTTTGATTCTCGACAGCGCAGCCTGCCATTTGAAATTGGGACTCAGTTTTCGTTCCTGGGGCTGTGCCATTGTTTTCTCCTGTTTTGTTTAATCAAATATGCCATAATAGATAATTTCCGAGTACTGCTATTCCTGCAGTTCCCGCATACGTTTGCGTATCGCACCAGCCAGGTAAAGCGAACCAAAAACACAAAGCAAGGCTCCTGTTGATTCAGCTAATCTCAAAGCTTGTACTAAAGCTTCATTATAGTCACTGATTGCGCTCATTGGCAACATAGCTTTGACTTCCGGACCCAGCACTGATTCTGCTGCATCCAGCAAAGTTTCGGCCGCTGCTGTACGGTCATTGGGAACGTCCGTAAACACTACACCTGCACAATTATATTCTTTTGCATTTAAAACGAGATTAAGCATTTCTTTGTAATCTTTATCCCTCATCATTCCGGTTAGAAAAACAAAGGGTGCATTTTCACTTAAGCGGGCTAAAGATGCCACCAAGGCGCGGCAAGCCTGAAGATTATGGGCACCATCCAGAAGCACAAAGGGAAATTGAGATATTATTTCCAGGCGGGCCGGCCAAACAGTTGCGGCAATACCTTGGGAGATGTTTGTTCTATTTATATGCTCTGCAGCTGCTGATGCAGCCAGCAGCGCGTTAATAGGCTGGTATACTCCAAGCAGACTGGTATTATAAACTTCACTTGTTTTCAGGTAACGGAAAGACTGCCCCTCACGGCTGTAAGCCAGCAATTCGTATTGCTTATGACCGATCCATTCCAGCGGCACATCTACCTGCAGGCAGCGTTCTTTTAGTACTTCCCTGGCAATTGAAGCATCTTCTTCTGAAATCATGGCATCGTCCGGATCATAAGCAAAAACAGGTGTCCCGGGCTTAACTATCCCTGATTTTTCATACATAATATTTCTCATAGTTAACCCCAGCCGATCCATATGATCATAGCCGGGAGCAGCAATAATACTTGCAACAGGATTTTCAATTACGTTAGTGGAATCCAATCTGCCTCCAAGCCCGCTTTCCAGGACTACGTAATCACAATCTTTTTCTTTAAAATAAATAAATGCCATCATCGTGATCAGATCAAATTCTGATGGTAAATCCTTGATTCCATCTTCCTGCATGGTATCGGCCGCATGCGAAACTCGCGCCATGATGCGATCGATTGAATCGTTTTCAATCTCGGATGCACTGCTGTCCTGATCATATTGCTTTAGACCATTTTGACCCTTAATAACACGAATGCGCTCATTGAAACGCTCCAAAAAAGGAGAAGTGTACCATCCCACCGTGTATCCTGCTGTGCATAAAATGTGAGTCAGATAACTGCTGATTGATCCTTTACCATTGGTTCCCGCGATGTGGAAAATCCTTAATCCCTGCCAGGGATTGCCCAACCTGCGGCTCAATTCGCGGACACGCCCTAAAGTTTTATCGGAACTAAAATCTCTGGTTTTGCTGATATATTGCAATGCTGCATCGTGATTCATTAGATATTTGGATCCTCTACAAATGTACTTGATTATTCATCATCTTCACCCGCTTTTGTATCTGCTCTGTTTGTCTCGTAACAGGTAAATACATAAAATTTCCCTACCAGATAATTGCCTATAATCACAAACAAAAGTGCGAGAGCTTTTGCCCATGGCAAATACGGAATAATCTCA
>CAZVVR010000033.1:10079-10962 GCA_964630605.1 uncultured Mageeibacillus sp.
GCTTTAAATCCTAGCATTTCATAAAGCAAATAACAACCTCCGTACTGAAAAACCAGCGAAACAACTAAACGTCCGGTGCAAAACCGAAAAATTTCGCTCAATACAGATTGCTTGGACTTAAAAACCCAGATCCGATTAAGCACATAAGCTACCAGTATGGATAAAATAATAGATGGAAGCAGCGATAGATACCATTTAGATAGACCAAGTATCTTGCTCAGAAGATAAAAGACACCCATATCTACCAATGTGACTATTACGCCTGAAATAGTATAACGCAGAAACTGCATGTTAAAAAAGAGCTCGCGCAAACGGGCCCAGACTCTCTTTATCACAAATACTAAATCTCCTCTTGGTCTTCTTGTTCTGATCTTTCCGAATACTGATTTTCCTGATAGTCTTCGCTGAAATAGTCTTTTTCAAGGTCGGTATCAGAAAGCTCACTCACTTCAGGAAAATCATCCGGATAAGTGTAATCGGACGACCGCAAAACTTCTGCATCTAAATCGTCATCAACATAAGTATGGGCATCTTTCGATCTGTTCGTAGATTCATCCAAAAGGAAATCATCAGTAAAAAGATATTCAGCCCGCTGTTTCCGCGAAACTGCCCTGATGATAACGATTATTACAATTATTGCTATCAGCAGTAATACTACTGCAGCGATAATAATTTGCCAGAGTTTGAAATTATTACCAAATAAATTAACCGTTCCACCCAGCAGGCTTTCAGTTTGTTCGCTGTTGGCCGGAACTGCAGTAGTGGTTGCAGTCACAGTTCTGGTTTCGTTCTGCAAAGCCGGATTATCACTTTTTTCAGGCGCTTTTTCGTAAAAATCTTTATCTAGAAAAGTTCCGAAAGCCGGCACCAGCAAGAGATCATA
>CAZVVR010000034.1:0-10630 GCA_964630605.1 uncultured Mageeibacillus sp.
ATTGTACCGGTCATCCCATTGAGAAACCGTCGCGGACCGGTCTTGACGGCATCTCACTACATGATATAATCGACCTATCAAATGCATCTGTTTTCAGAGTGCTTGATTGTGCGACAAAAGTCGAACAGGTCTATTGACACATTTAATTAGTCTATCTCATTATTTAGGCTTCGTCAAATGTTTTTATAATTTTATGTAGAAAGTAGTCAATCTGCGATGAAGAACCGTGATTTACGTTTCTTATTTACAATTTTACTTGTTCGTCTGACTACTTGGTTCATGAAATTGATCGGTTTGAATGCAACCCATTTTCCAGGACAGCTGGCCAAAAAGCTTTGCCCGGATTTTCTTTCCCAGCTGGAAAAGCCGGAGAAAATTATCGGAATTACCGGCACTAACGGCAAAACTACCATATCAAATCTTGTAGCCGACATGGCCAGCCATTACGGTTTGGATTTTGCTCACAATGCTTACGGCAGCAATATTGAAGAAGGTATTATAACAGCTTTGCTCGATGCTGCGACTTTTTTTGGAAAGCAAGATAAAAAACTGGCGTTCCTGGAAATAGACGAACGTCTCACGCGGGTACTTTTTTCCGATGTAAAACCAGACTATCTTATCGTGAGCAATCTTTTCCGCGAATCTTACCTGAGAAATGCCCATGCCGAGTTTATTTACGGCATCCTGAAAAACAACATTTCGCAAGATACCAGGTTAATTTTAAATGCAGATGATTTTTTATCTTCAAACCTCGCAGAAAATCATGAATCTGTGAGTTTCTCCATTGCCAGGCTGCCGGGCGAATCTCAGTTCAACAGAAATCAAATTCGTGATGTTGTTCTTTGTCCCCGTTGCCACTATCCTCTGGAGGATGAATTCATTCGTTACCATCACATCGGACGTGCACACTGTAAAAATTGCGGCTGGCGTAACGGCCCTGCCGATTATGAGCTAACAGCATTAATACAGAAGAGTTCACCTGAAAATGAGCTCTCTGTAAGCAAGATGCCAGATGCAGACAGTGTAATGATCAGATCAGAGCGCTGGCAGGATTCAAAACAGGAGCAGCTGTTTCCTTTTTCCGGAGAAAACATGCTGGATCTTTATAATTATCTGGCAGCAATCAGCCTTTATTCGGAACTGGGTTATACCCCAACAGCTATTGCCGAAGCCTTGATTGAAACAGATATTGGAAAATCCCGTAAAGAAGTTATCAATATTGGCTCTCAAAGTATTTACCGGATGCTGGCCAAAGGCAAAAACCCGATAGCCGTAACCCGCGTTCTGGACGCCATAATGAAACGGGAAGGCGATAAATATATTGTTCTTCTGGTTGACACCAGTGTTAAAGAGATGAGCCCTGAAGATAATGTGGCCTGGATTTTCGATGCTGATCTGGATCTGTTAAACTCACCTGATGTAAAACAGATCATCGTCGCCGGCATGCGTTCTGAAGACATACGTTTAGCTTTGTTATTTGCCGGCGTTCCAAAAGAGATAATTTTTACCTGCCGGGACAAAGAGGAAAGTTCTGAATTACTTCAGCTGCCCGACAGCCCTGCAACGATTGCCATACTCTATGAGCTTTATTCTGAAAAGGTATCACGCAGAATCATTAAAGACCTAAAACAAAGATGGGACAAAAAATAAAACATGCGTATAGAAATTATTTACCCTGAATTAGCTAACCTGCTGGGCGAGCACGGCACGCAGCAGTTGCTGCTGCGAACTTTTGCAGATGAGGAAATAGTTTGCACCAACTATCCTGACTTGCCTCAATTTTTTGATACAGGCATCGATTTTATTTACATGGGTGCAATGACCGAAAACACTCAGGCCCTTATTCTTGAACTATGGAGACCTTATGCAAAAAAGTTTCGACAGAAAATTAATAATGGCATTACCGGTTTTTTCGCAGGCAACTCTTTGGATCTTTTAGGTAGAAATATAGTTTATGAGCAAGCAGAAACCATCCAGGCTTTGTCTCTTTATCCTTTTGACACTTTCTGCAAGCGCTATGATCGCAAAAATGAAATTTTGCGAGGTCAGTTCCGTGAATTCGAGCTCATGGGGTATCGCTCCCAGTTCACTACTCATACCGGAGACAGCTCCGCTTTTCCTTTTATCGACGTAAAAAATGGCAGCGGTATGAACCCGGCCGTAATGACTGAAGGTGTCGCAGAAAACAACTTTTTCGCCACTAGCCTAACCGGACCTTTTCTAATACTTAATCCTGAGTTCACAAAATGGCTTTTCAGCCGTTTTGGTTACAGAAAAAGTCTGCCTTTTGAAGCAGATCTGCTGGCAGCTGCCGAATTGCGCCGGGAAGATCTCAGCCGTCATTTCGATAAGAAAATATTAAGAAAAAAACCTTAATAAAATCTTGATTGTTTTTAATCAGAAAAGGCCGGAAACATTGATATTTCCAACCTCTTCTTAATTAACTATATATTTTTTTGTGAAAAACTATCAATCCGCAGCTGTAGTTTCTGTAATTGCTGTGGGGACAGGTTCAACATCACCGGCAAATAATGATTTGAAAAAAGATTTTCTGCCTACGAAACCCATGCCCAGATTATGACGCTCGATCTCAGAGCCGTCAATCAGTTTTTCAGACCAATCGCTAAGTTTTTCATTTTTAGCCAGGTTTTCTACACGCTGGTCAATACTTTTCTTTTCACCTAAACCGACAAAATACATGATGTGATAACCATGTGTTGATTTGACGATGCCCGTGTCGCCGGGCTCACGTGCCGGATCCAGACTCCAGTCCTGGAATGGCTTAACCATCATGCCATAGGGAACATCTTCATAAAGTCCGCCATTTTCAATGCTGCCCATATCGCTGCTGTATTCACGAGCCAGATCGGCAAACGCTTCTTCGGTTCCGGGTCCGGCTTTGAATTCAGCTAACAGGTCTTCAGCCAGAGTTTCCAACATTTCATCTTCCTTATCCTGGCTGGTTGCCTCAGATTTGAGAGCAGCAGGATCAAGCAAAATATGACGCACGTTGTAGACATTGTAATCTTCAAAGTCTGCTCCGTGGAATACCAGCGCAACTGCCGAACTTGAACTTTCTACTACTGTAGTGTCACCGGCTTCGCGTTCTTCGTCAATCAGCCAATCTTTGTAAGTGGAAGACAAACGTTCGCCTTGCAGTGACAGATTAGCAGCTTCAGGATTTTCTAATATATTTTCCCGGATACTTTCATCTGTTTCGTATTCCGCCATTGCCTCAGCGAAACTCATCTCACCACTGCGATAAAGTTCTAGTGCAGCATTAGCTTTTTCGGTCAGCTCCTGCATAGCAGCATTATATTGAGCATCTGTAAGTTCTTCTTCATCCTCTGCCTCAGGTAAATTAAATAAATAATAAGAATAATCGTAAACTTTGAGATCAGCAGCGTGTTCTTCTTTGTACTCTTCCAGCTCAACCGGAGTCAGCTCAGTTGTATCTGCCAAATGCTGATTGTAATCTTGCAAAAGCATGGATTGACGGACGAATTTCATGTAATGGTCAGATGAAACACCCGGACCGAAGTAAGAGTTTAAAAGTACTCCTACGCCAACACCTTGTTCTTGCGCTCCGCGGGCCAGCTCTTTTTCAAAGTTTTTTACCGTTTCGTCGAGCTCAGCCTGCCTTTCAGCGGATAAGACGAAACTTTCATCGTTATTCATGGCTAAAACCATGGCATAGGTGCTTTTGATCTGCTCGACAGATAAGTCAATCAGATCATCTCTGACAGTACGATCTTCTCCTGCTGAAGAACGATCAAGTACATCCTGAACTTCATCAGTAAAAGCGTAGCCCAGCTGAACCTGCATGGTCATGTTTCCGAATTCTACGTTCATATCAGCCGGACTCATTGACATACTGCTTCCGGGCAATTCGGAATTTGTAATAGTAATAGCTGTTAGATTTTTTTGCAGAAAACCGAAGCGGGCAACCATCCATACGGCTGCCACCAGCAGCAACGCTGCGACTATCACTATGGAAGCAACACGGCTGCCAACGCTCTTTGAGCTGATCTTCTTTTTCCTGCCTTCGCTGTCTTTGAGATTTGCCAACCGCTGCTTGCGTTCCGCGCGCTCAACCTCAGCTTTCCATTCGCTTTGTTCGTTAGTTTTCCTGGACATAAAATTACCTTCCTACATATATAGAAGAATGCACTCAGACGCTGGTCCGAGTGATCTGTCTTTTTAGTTACAAACAAGAGTGTACCACAAATGTGTTTAAATTCGATCAAAAGTCGGTCAAATCGGTGACAACAAAGAAGGCAGATCCGTAGCCCGCTCAATCCAAAGATCCGGCCCCAGTGCTTTCAACTTTTCTTTGTCCATACTGGTCCAGCTGACTATAGCACTGCGGCAACCTGCAGCAAGAGCGCTTTCTAAATCGTGTACACTGTCGCCTACATATAAAATTCTGGACATGTCAGTGATTGACATACGTTCAGCTGCTGTCAGCAGGGGTTCGGGCCCCGGCTTGTGGCCCTCGGAATCTTCTTGCGCCATGATAATTTCAAAATAGTGCTTTAGATCGTAAACTCGCAAACAGTCAGCTAATCCCTCACGGAAACGCGAGGTCACCAGACCCAGACGAAACTTCATACGCTGCAGTTCTTCCAGCATAGGAACAATACCCAGATACAGGCCGGTGTGGGTCTCTGTCTTGCCCGCGCACCAGCTGCGATATGAATCAACCATTTCCATCGGATCCTTCATACCTGAATAAGCTTCCTGTAAGGGCCGGCCTATTTTAGAAAGAATCTCTTCTCGCGAGGGTGCCTTTCCTGTATATTTTTTCCAGGTGTGCTCGTGTCCCGCGGTAATAAGTCCAATTGTATCAATCAAAGTTCCATCCATATCAAAGAGCACAGCTTCGACTTCAATCTTCTTCTGATTTAACTTGTTTTTCATCAATATCTCCGTCTTCATCTTCGATCGTCAGGCGCAGCTGTTCAATGCGATTGTCAACAACGGAAAGCACGGTAAACCTTAAATTTTCGTATTTTGCCTCAGCTTGCTCGCCTTCCTCCGGAATTCGATCCAATAGTTCAATCACAAAACCTGAAATAGTGTCGTAATCACCTTCTGGCAATTCCCGGCCAAGCTCTTCAGAGATCAGTTCCAGAGGGCACCAGCCGGAAATAATCCAGTTATTCTGATTTTGAGACTGAAGCAATTGCTCTTCCTCATCATACTCATCCTCTATATCACCCAGAATTTCTTCGATCATGTCTTCCATAGTAACAATACCGGCAGTACCGCCGTATTCATCAATTACAATAGCCAGTTGCATATGTTGTGTCTGCATTTCAAAAAATAAATCCCGGACAATCCGCGTTTCTGGTGTAAAAATAGGCTGCCGCATCTTCGCTGCCAGAGAAAAATCTTGCTTGCGTTCTTCATCGTACAGCAGGGACAGCAAATCTTTAACGTGCAGGATCCCGACAATCCTGTCGATCGTGTCTTCATAAATTGGAACCCGGGTGTATTTTTCCTCCTTGATTACTTCCAAAGTTTCTTCAAAAGAAGCATCCAACGGCAAGGCCACAATATCTGTGCGGTGCGTCATAACGTCTCTGGCGCAAATATCATCAAACCTGAAGATATTACGAATCAAAACACGGTCTTTGGCTTCCTGATCACAACTGTTTTCATCAGGTTCAAGCATTTTAAAATATTCTTCAACCTTAATTTGCTCATCAGTGTCTTCAGATTTACCTGTAAACAGTCTCGTTAAAAGTTCAGTCAGCAAGTTAATAAGTCGTTCCAGCGGACGCAAGATAAAAAGGAAAGGTTTAAAGAAAAATATACTGAATTTTAAAAAACGAATTCTTGATTTGGCCCTGCTGTCACTTCGTTTTACCAGGCGGGCAGGCAATCCTTCTGCCAGTAAGGCATACAAAAATACAGCAGCAATACTGTAAGCCGCAAATATAAGAATATTTAGCCAATTTTCAAGGCCTGACGGCATGAGAAAACGCGGTGCAAAATAACCCAGCGTCCAGGAAAAATAAAGCAAAATAAAGACCAGCCGCAATAGTTGTAATTCGCGCAATAACAACTCTATGGCGTCATTTTTACAAATTTTTTGCAGTGACTTTGATAGCTTAATTTCCTGTTCAGACACCTGCTTAAAAGCAGGGTCACGGTCAAACTCAAGTAATGCTTTATCATAAGATTTTGACAAAGCACTCAGGAGTAATAATAGTACGGTCAAAAAAGCTGTACCTAAGCAACTGAAGCTAAAAAGAAAGATGGGGTAAAAAGTAGTGCTTAAGACCGCGCTCGTAGAGTGAGGGTCCATTTTTATTTTCTCCTGGATGTGCGTAGAGTTCACGACTCAATACGGTTTTATTTAAAGTCCGATATAAATATACAAAGGAGCGCGAGCCAGTGGGCTGTTGAGCGCTCCTCAATAGTATAGCAAAGTTACACTGTTGCTGTATATTACTCTTCTTCGTTGGCTGCCGCAATAATTTTATCAGCAATATTTAGCGGAACCGGTTCATAGCGGGCCATTTCTCTGGTAAAGTAGCCGCGGCCCTGTGTCATCGATTTAAGATCAGTAGCATATCTGGCAATTTCGGCTGCCGGAGCCTCTGCTTCAACTACCTGAAAGCCGGGAATTGTGTCGGGATTAATGCCGAGAATACTGCCGCGGCGCTTGCTAAGATCTCCCATGATATCACCCAGAAAATCATCCGGGATATGGACTCTAAGAGAGAAGATCGGCTCCAGAATAATTGGTTTGGCCTGAGGCATACCACTGCGATAAGCTAAACGGGCAGCCAATTTAAAGGACATCTCGTTTGAGTCTACGTCATGGTAGGATCCATCTACCAAAGTCGCTCTCAGATTCACAACCGGATAACCTGCCAGAGGTCCCTCGGTAATTGCTTCGCGCAAACCTTTCTCGACAGCCGGGAAATAATTTTTGGGAACGGAACCGCCGAAAATCTCTTCCCGGAAATCCAGATCCAATTCATCACCGGGCTCAAACTCAATCCAGACGTCACCAAACTGTCCATGTCCGCCTGTTTGTTTTTTATGACGGCCCTGGACTTTAACTTTTTGAGTAACTGTTTCGCGGTAAGCTACCCGTGGTTCGGTTAATCTGGCTTCAACTCCGAATTTACCTTTAAGTTTAGCGGTAAGAACATCAAGTTGAACTTCACCCAGACCGGAAAGCAAAAATTGCTGTGTTTCCGGATTATTCTCAATTTCAAAAACGATGTCTTCATCTTTTAATTTAGATAAACCCTGCATAATTTTGTCTTCTTCGCCTTCATTCACAGCTGAAATAGCCAAGGTCAAGCTGGGTGTAGGCATTTCCGGAGCTTCTATCTTCAGAGGATTATCACGTTCAGTCAGTGTATCTAAAGTACCTGTATCATTTAGTTTGGTGGTGGCTCCAATATCACCGGCAATCACAGTATCAACTGATATTTGCTTTTTGCCGCGCATACTGTAGAGGCCGTTTATGCGTTCATCGGTATCTTTATTGACATTATAAACTGAGCCGGAATCTTCAAAGACACCGGAGTAAACGCGGAAAAGGGAGATTTTCCCGACAAAGGGGTCAACGATGGTTTTAAAAACAAAAGCTGCTAAAGGGCCGTCTTCGTCAGTTTTAACTTTAAAGGATTCGCCGGCACGGTTTACTGCTGTCATTGCGTGGCCGTCTTCGGGGGTGGGGAAAAAGCGGACCATTAAGTCCAGTGCATGTGAAACTCCCCAATTAGCATTAGCGGATCCGGCAAAAACCGGATAAAAGGAAGCTTGTGAAATTGCCCGGCGCAAACCGCGCTCTTCTTCTTCACGCGAGAAAGCTTCGCCTTCAAAATATTTTTCCATTAATTCTTCTTCGCTTTCAGCGATCTGTTCAACTAACTGTTCATGGTAGATTTCAGCCATATCCTTTAAAGCTGCCGGCATATCAGTTGTCTTCATTTCACCTTTATTGCCGCTCAGGCTAAAAGCTTGCAGAGAAAGAACATCGACCAGTCCGATCATGGTTTCGCCATCCATAATTGGTAAAATCATGGGGATTATGAGATGACCATATTCATCACGTAAGGCTTCAACCGTCGCTTCAAAATCCGCATTGGGTTCGTCCATGCGATTTATAAAGAAAGAGATTGGCATGTTTTCGTTGCCTGCGTTGCGTACTGCCTTTTCTACGCCTACAGCTACTCCGTCTTTGGCAGACATGACGATCAACACAGCATCACCCACGCCCATGCCCAGCATTTGTTCTCCCAGAAAATCAAAATCTCCCGGTGTGTCAATTAAATTTATTTTATTCTTTTTCCACTCAAAGGCTGCCAGACTGGTATTTATAGAAATACCACGGCGAATCTCTTCGCTGTCAAAGTCGCTCACCGTATTGCCTTCGTTGCTCTTGCCCAGACGGTTAATGTCACCGGCGTTAAATAATGCGGCCTCGACAAAAGCTGTTTTGCCGGCGCCGCCATGTCCCATGACAGTAATGTTACGAATATTTTCTCTTGTGAATTTCATTAAAAATCTCCCTTGATCTTTTTGTTTCTCAGCTATTATACAGTGACTACACTCTACTGACAAGAAGTCAGCGTACCTGAAACTTAAGCTGTATACGGTTTTAGCTTAGCTGTAAAGTGGCGCAGGACCTCTGCCTGCTCTAATATTTCAAAACCTTGGAATTCTTCTTTTCTTTTTACGACATCTGCCAGCTTTTCCGCAACGTAATCAAGATGTGCCTGTGTGTAAGTACGGCGGGGTATGCAGAAACGTGACAACTCCAGATCGGCTTGCAGCTGCTCACCGGTTTGCGGATCCGGATCAAGAATAAATGACCCGATATCGCAGCCGCGAATACCTCCTTCAAGATATAAAGCTATACAAAAGGTGTGTGCCGGAAAGCGATAGAATGGAATATGTGACATTATTTTTTTGGCGTCAACAAAAACAGCATGGCCACCTGTGGGATATTGGATCGGTACACCCAACTCACGGCAGCGTTCTCCCAGATATTGCGATTGCCCGACATAAGAACGTAAAAATACTTCGTCGATTCCTTCGGTCAAACCTACTGCCATAGCCGCTAAATCTCTGCCTGCCAAACCTCCGTATGTGAGAAAACCTTCGTGCGGAATCACCCGGGCTTTTATGGCTTTTATTAATTCTGTATCTTTACGCACTCCGACCAGTCCACCCATGTTGACAATGCCGTCTTTTTTAGCAGAAAAGGTAAAGGCATCTCCCTCAGCAAAGATGTCTCGTATAATCTCTTTGAGTGATCGGTTCTGCTGACCTTGTTCGCGTTCTTTGATGTAAAAGGCATTTTCTGCATAACGGGCAGCATCAATAACTAAAGGAATCTTATTTTCCTTTGCTATCGATCCTACTTCCTGAATATTGGCCAAAGATACTGGCTGGCCTCCGGCAGAATTGCAGGTGATAGTCATTACGATACAGCCGATTTTTTCACTGCCATACTCTCTGATAAGCTTTTTTAGTTTATCAACATCCATGTTGCCTTTGAATGGAGCGTAGTTCTGGGTGTCTGACGCCAGTGGAGATACGCAGTTAATTACTTTGGCTCCGGCTAGGCTCACATGGCCTGATGTAGTGTCGAAATGATAATTTGAAATAGAGACCATACCGGGTTTAAGTAAAAGAGGGAACAGCATATTCTCGGCGGCACGACCCTGATGTACAGGTTGAATATAATCATAGCCAAATATATCGTGTGCCACCTCCATCAGCTGCTTGTAGCTGCTTGAACCGGCATAACTTTCATCCCCCAGCATCATTGCTGACCACTGCCGGTCACTCATCGCATTGGTACCACTGTCTGTCAGCATGTCAATATAGACATCTGAACTGTCCAGGCTGAACAAATTGTAATCAGCCGCCTTGATCGCTGCCTCCCGATCCTGGTAACTTGTCTGTTTAATTGCCTCTACCATTTTAATTCGATATGGTTCCGGAATGTACTTTGCCATGTTCCCCCCTTTTATGTTTTTCTTTGTTTTAACAAACCTATGCCTGTTTTAATTTATTAAATATTTTCTTTCATAAAAGCTATAAGATCACGTTCAACTTCTTCGCAATTTGTCTCATTCAGCAATTCGTGTCTGGCACCGGCGTACTCCTGCACACGAACATTGGTCATGCCTGTTTTTTCATATTGAGCAGCCAGTTTTGCTACCGCCTGACCCATATCCCCAACGGGATCCTCGCTGCCGCTTGCTATCAATATCGGTAAATTCTGCTGCATCATTTTTAGATTGTTTTCATTATAGAGAGTCAAAATGCCGTCGAACATGTCTATATAAGCACGTGTCGTAAATAAAAAAGTGTTGCGCGGATCTTTGATGTATTTATCTGAAACATCAGAATCACGGCTCAGCCATTCCACTCCGGTTTTGTTTTCCAATTTAAAAACTTTGTTGTTTGCCCCCAAAACCATTTTGTGCAAAAAAGGACTGCGGTAACGCGGGCCGCGGATTTTTTCTATCAGGGAAGCCAACAAACGACCTGCACTAACTGTATATTTGGGTTTCAGGCTCGTTCCTAAAATGACAGCTCCAGCAATTCTCTCTTCCGGAAAACGATAGATAAACTGACGAACATAAAA
>CAZVVR010000035.1:0-9995 GCA_964630605.1 uncultured Mageeibacillus sp.
CGCACGATTGCAAAGTTTCAAAATACTCAGTTTCAAATCGCAAATATGGCTACCGAAATCGAAGCATCCCGCTATCTTACTTATTTGGCAGCAGAGAAGAAGGATTCAGGGGCACGTTATTCCTATGAAGCTGCTATGGCCAAATTAAAAGCCAGTCGCACCGCTAATTATGTCACTAGCCTGGCAGTACAACTGCACGGTGGTTATGGCTATATTCAGGACTACGATGTTGAACGCATGATGCGTGACGCAAAGATTACAGAAATATATGAAGGAACTTCCGAAGTTATGCAAATGGTTATCGGCGGAAGTTTGTTGGGCTAGAGGGGGAAGATATGAAAATTATTGTATGTATGAAACAAGTTCCTGATACCACTGAAGTTCGCATTAACCCCGAGACCGGCACATTGATGCGTGAGGGTGTTCCTTCCATTATGAATCCCGATGATAAAGCAGCTTTAGAAGCGGCTTTGCGTATGAAAGATGAAACAGGAGCTACTGTAGTTGGATTAAGTATGGGACCCAAACAGGCAGAAGATATTCTGCGTGAAGCTTTGGCCATGGGTGCAGATGAATGCTATCTGCTCACAGACAGAGCTTTTGGCGGTGCTGATACCTGGGCTACATCTTCAACTTTGGCCGCAGCGATCAAGCAGATCGGTTGCGACCTGATTCTTACCGGAAGACAGGCTATTGACGGCGACACAGCCCAGGTTGGTCCGGGAATCGCAGAACATTTGGGTTTGCCTAATCTTTCTTATGCGGAGGAGATTAACATTGACGGAAATGATATTATCGTCAAGCAACAATTTGATGACAGCGTCTATACAGTGCGTGCAACCATGCCGGGTCTTGTGACCGTGTTGTCTGAATTGAATGAGCCTCGCTACATGACGCCGGCCGGCATTTTCGATGCTTACCGTGAAAAAGAAGTTAAGATTTTGCAACGTAAAGATATAGATATTGAGGATGAAAATATCGGCTTAAAAGGTTCGCCTACCCGTGTCGCAAAATCATTCCCCAAGAGTGTCAAAGCCCCGGGAATGACAATCAATAAAGGAGCCGATGAATCCGTACAATTTATCATTGACAAGCTAAAAGAGAAGTACATTTTATAAGGGGGGCAGCGATATGACAAACAGTGGAGTTTTCACATTCGCGGAACAAGTGGATGGAGTTTTGACGAATGTTTCATATGAATTACTTGGAAAAGCCAGAGAACTGGCAGCAGATTTGGATGACAAAGTAACAGCGGTTTTGCTGGGTGAAAATATTTCTGATCTGGCAGCGGAACTGGTGGCGGCAGGAGCCGACAGAGTTTTGTTTGTGGACAGTCCTAAACTCAAGTTCTACCGGACTGAGCCATATACACAGGCAATGGCCTATGTCGTGGAAGAATATAAGCCGGAGATCTTTTTAATCGGTGCTACAGGTATAGGCCGTGATCTGGGCCCCAGAGTTGCCGCCCGTGTGCACACCGGTTTGACAGCTGACTGCACCAGTCTGGAGATTGATTCTGAAAGCAAAGAGCTGCGCATGACGCGTCCTGCCTTTGGCGGTAACCTGATGGCAACCATTCTCTGCTCGGATCACCGTCCGCAGATGGCAACTGTGCGACCGGGTGTTATGGTGCGGGAAGTTGCGGATCCTGAACGTGAAGGTGAAATAGTCGAACTGGACGTTTCTTTGGATAAAAACAATTGTTATGTAGAAATTGAAAAGATTGCCAAAAAAATTGCCCAGCATGTCGATATTACAGAAGCTGACGTTTTGGTTGCCGGAGGTCGCGGCGTCGGTTCAGCAGATAACTTTGAGATATTGCAGGAATTGGCAGATGCTTTAGGAGGAGAGGTAGCCGCTTCACGTGCAGTAGTTGATGCCGGCTGGCAGATAAAAGAACGGCAGGTGGGCCAGACCGGTAAGACGGTGCGCCCCAGCTTGTATATCGCGATCGGTATCTCCGGAGCCATTCAGCATGTGGCCGGCATGGAAGAAGCCGACTATATTGTAGCAATTAACAAAAATCCGGATGCGGCCATTTTTAATGTTGCCGATGTCGGGGTAGTAGGCGACTTGTTCGAAATAGTACCTAAGCTGACACAAGCCCTGAAAGCAGAAAAATCATAATTTCACGCAATTTTGCATAATTTGGTGCCAGGCACAAAACTATGCAGAATCATGGCTTAAAAATTTAAGATAAAAGCGCCCACTTTCTTAAAGGAAGTGGGCTTTTTGAATTTTCTCACTTTATACATATATACTATTGCCTTTCCATCTGAGCTGACTATATAATTGCTGTTCGAGACACGCTTTTGCTCTCAAGTCACAATAACGGTTTTAAGAATGCGATAACTGAAAGAAGTTTTGGCAGATGTCCCAGCAATTGCAGCAAAAAGAAAAGATGATCGGGATCAGTGCGGCTCTTATTTCCGCTCTGATGTTTGGCATTTCTCCCGCTATAGCGAAACTTGCTTACGAAGGTGGCAGTAACGGCATGACCATGACTTTCACACGGGCATTGATGTCACTGCCCTTTCTTTTCTTGATTGCCAGGCAACAGAAAATTTCGATGAAGCTGACGAAAAAGGAACTATTGCTTGTGGTACTGGTCAGTATCTTCGGTAACTTCTCGACTACTCTTATGCTTTATTCATCCTTTTCTTACATAAACGTAGGCATGGCCTCGGTCCTGCATTATTTTTTCCCTGTTTTTGTTGTGTTGGTGAGCATAATTATCTTTAAGGAAGAAACTAAATCGTGGAAGATACTTGCTTTAGTTCTGGGTTTTGCGGGAGTTATGACTTTCATGGGTGCGGCCAAGCAAGGAGATCTGACCGGTATCTTGCTTGCGGTTGGTTCCGCCATTACTTACGCAGCAATGCTTATCAGTGTGGAGCGCACAGTCTTAAGCAGCTTTCATTGTGTTAAGCTCACCTTTTACACCAACCTCATAGTCAGCCTGACTTCTTTTGCTTTTGGACAGGCGAGTGGCACGCTCAACCTGAATCTGACGGCAATGGCGTGGGCATATTCTTTGGTGGTATCGCTGATGGTAGGAGTGCTCGGCTTTTCGCTCTTGAATTATGCCATCGTGAAAATCGGAGCGAGCTCTACTTCAGTCATTTCAATGGCAGAGCCACTGTCTGGAGTACTGTTCGGCTTTCTGATTCTGAACGAAACTCTGACGCCGCTGAACTGGTTTGGCTGCATTCTGATCATGACGGGAGTCGCCATCATCTCCATCTTCTCGTTGAGAAAAGACAGAGTTCCAAAGCGGGCATCAATATAATTTTTGCTCTGTGCATAATTTGGTGCCAGGCACAAAACTATGCACAGAACAAAATAAGGCAGAACATATGATGCCTGAAATTTCGTCCTATTTTATTAGCTGCGAGAGTGTCTTGAACTCAGGTGTGCCCGAGACTTTAAGCAAGTCGTAGAGAACGGTTTCGGTGTTTGTGATCACAGCTCCCATTGATTGTATCAGATCCAGTCCGTTGTTCCAGTTTTCTTTGGATCGTGACGCGACCGCATCTTTGACGAGAAAAACCTCATAGCCGTAATTGATCAGATCGCGAGCGGTCTGAAACACACAGATATGTGTTTCGATACCGGTCAGCAATACTTTTTTCTTGCCCAGAGATGTGAGTTTTTTCGCCACTTCATCGGTATAAGCAGTAAAGCAATTTTTGGAGAATATATTATCTCCATCCAGCAGATCTAGAAGTTCAGGTACTGTGCTGCCCAATCCTTTCGGGTATTGTTCGGTGGCGATGACGGGGAAATTCATTTCTTCTGCGGTTTTGATCAGAGTAACGTTGTTCGCAACGATCTGATCTCTGTACTTCATAACGCGGGCAAGTCTATCCTGAATGTCAATAATGAATAAAACTGTATCTTCTCTACTCAAAGTGTATTTATGCATATGGCTTTCCTCCTTCTGGATAAAAACGTAATGCTGCATAATTTTGTGCCTGGCACCAAATTATGCAAGCATCAAATCATGGCTTCCCATAGATCTTACCAAATAGAAAGAAATGTTGGCGTGCAGAAGCAACCGTAAATAGATTCTACTATCTCAGCATTTCGGAGGAATTGAGAATGAGTGTGTTGTACAGGAAAAGCACATCCTCATTGCTGAAGCTAAGGTAATCTCCAATTAGTGTGCTGCTCATGTAGCGAATATCAATCAAGGTGATCTTGGCGTAGCCTTCCAATAATAACGGTGCCAGGCTGCTAGCGAAAGAATCGCGAAAAATCACGAGTTCACGTTCGCTGTCGGTCGTTGGGTTTTCGATCACGAGCAGAGGCAGTGCTCCGGATAAATAAACATCGTAAGGATCGCGGCCATCGAGTTTTTCTAAATCGTAGACCGGAGTATAGAGCCCGGATTCCGCATGATAGACACTACTCTTTTCAGTGGCTTCGTTAATCAGATAAACAATACGGTCAGGCTGCAGCGGCAAGGCGGATTGGCCGGCATAAACTCCATAGAAAACATTATCATGCGCCAGCTCTGTGAACTCCTGAGAAAGTTGTTCCGACACGCCCAGAGCTTCTGCAATTTTATCCACGACCGGAGTCAATCTTTCTTGCTTCCAATGCAAGTCAGTTTTGTAATAATCCTCAATCGTCAGGACCTCGGTGATATCGATATATTTAGCAAAATCGCTTTCATCCTCTAAAAGCGTGAACATACGCTGATAATCCATAGCCGGGTAGCCGTTTTTAGCTGCCAGAAAATAATTTTTGTCCGGAATGACTGAGATAAAGACATTGGTATCTTTATCTTGTAAGTGTTCTTCAAAAATAGCGCGGAATTTCGCTGCAGCTTTAATAACGGAGTTTTCATTTAACGGATATTCAAGTTTTTGTGCCTGACCATCTACAATATAGATATCGTTATTATCTGCCTGCGCCAAGGCGTGATAACGGGTCAGAGCCTTGAACAAGCGAAAGGTGTCGCGGGCAGGGAACTGATCCTTGGCGTATTCCTCAAAATCACGCATAAACTTTCCGGAAGCGATAGAGTCAAATTCCAGTTCGGGAATTTGCCGCAGCAGTCTGCGTTCGCTCAGCGAAATCTCCTGTGACGGATTAGCCCAGGCAGCAAAAGCCAGCAGCAGCCAGAAGACGGCGATCACAGCCACGATTATGAAACTGGAGTTTTTCTTTTTCAAAAGTCAGCTCCTTAAAACCTAAAATAGAGAAAGGGATTGAAGGAGGAATCCACCAGATATCCCGTCATCACTAGCAGCAGCACTATACTCACAATCGGCTCTGCCACAGTCAGTACTTTTTCCATCCAGCGTTCTCTTTGCAATTTAACGACTATCTTCTTGATCAAAGGTGTACTGCCGACCGCCGCCAACGCAAGAATAACACCGTAGCTGCGCAAGTAGTAAAAAGTCACCGTGTCAGCCCAGAGCAGATTGCCGGCGCCGAACATGGCTCCAATCCGCCTGCCAGCTATTGCCAGGTTCGGCGCATCGAAAATGACAAAGCTCAGGACCACGATCAACAGCACAAAGAAATGATTCAGCCAGGCCGGTATTCTTTCCAGCCTTTCGGCCAGCCATAATTTTTCCACTATCAGCAAAAGGGCGAAAATCAATCCCCAAACTATAAAATTCCAGGCGGCTCCGTGCCAGAAGCCGGTCAGCAGCCAAACGACGAGAATATTAAAAACAAGCCGTCCTTCTCCGACCCGGCTGCCTCCCAAAGGAATGTAAAGATAATCACGAAACCAGGTACCAAGCGAAATGTGCCAACGGCGCCAGAATTCTGTGATGCTCTTAGAAATAAAGGGATAGTTGAAATTTTCCAAAAACTCGAATCCGAGAATTCGTCCGAGTCCGATCGCCATGTCGCTGTATCCGGAGAAATCAAAATAAATTTGCAGAGCAAACGATATAGCGTATATCCAATGGAAAAGCACAGTTTGTTCGGGCGTCTCGAGGAAGATCTGGCAGAGTTCTCCCAGCGAATTGGCCAAAATTACCTTTTTCGCTAAACCAAGGATAAAACGTCGCAAGCCCGAGTGGACTTTAGTGAAATTATGTTCACGCTCTTCCAGTGCGGCCGCCACATCCACATAGCGCACTATCGGTCCCGCGATCAGCTGCGGAAACATGGAAACATAAGTTGCAAGTTTGATGACGCTGCGCTGTACCGGCGTCCGTCCTCTATAAACATCAATGGTGTAACTCATGATCTGAAAGGTATAAAAGCTAATACCGAGGGGCAGCGCCAACCTGAGCAGAGAAAGGGACAACCCTGTCACCGCATTAAAGTTCTGTATAAAAAAGTCAGAATATTTAAAGTAGCCGAGCAATGCCAAAGAGAAAGCAACCGCCAAGCCCAGCCACAACTTCGCCAACTTTCGCTCCTGATGTCGCTCAATTAAAAGTGCAAGCAAAAAGTGAACTGCGATTGAAAGAAACATAAAAAGCAGATAGACCGGTTCACCCCAACCGTAAAAAACAAATGAAGCGGTCATTAAGACCAGATTTTTGCCTTTTTCCGGCGTAAGGAAATATACGATCAGAAAGATAGGGAGAAAATAGTAGAGAAATGTAATGCTGGAAAAAAGCACTGTCGCTCCTCATGGACCTGCACCGGAATTACCCGGTGCAGACCAAACGGGATTTATTAAAGAAATTTATTTTTTCAGTTCAAGATCAGTTTCGCCACGGATCTCTGTGAAAGCTGCAACAAAATCATCTGATGTTTGCGGGGCCTCGCTGGATGTCATGAAAAGCATAATCAGGTCTCCCTGAGCGACGATCTGCAGATCTTCCGCTCCGACGCAAATCCATTTAAAAGGATCTATGCCCTCAAGCATTTCTTCAGCAACTTCGGCTTTATCTGCTGCCGATTTAACTTGTACCAAAACCAGTGAATAAGCGGAAGGCATTATAGCGCCTTCCGATGCAACAGCATCTTTGATTTTGTCTGCGTTATCCAGTCCGGTGAAATATTTAACATTGTCATTATCCGAGAGATCAACTTCTGTATTAATGACTTCGAAATCTATAGGCTCAACTTCGTAGATCTGATCGATTATTGCGAAAAGATCAAGATCCTCACCGGCAGGCGGAAGAGTAATTTGCGGTTCAGTGCTCGGGGTTGGCTCAGAAACAGTAGTTTCTACAGTAGTAACTGTGGTATCTGTGTTCGGATTATCTGACTTTTGACAAGCTGCAAAATTAAACAAGGCAGCAACAATAAGCAATAAGGTAATAAATTTTTTCATGTATAAAAACTCCTCACTAACATTTAAAAACCGTCCACAAAGATCGTAAACGGTTTTCTGCTTAGTCGAATTATCATACACCTATAAGAACGGACAATCAACAGACAGCATTCTCTGACAACTCAAGTTTATTTGACGGGCTGCCCCGGGATGAAGATAACCGCTGGGTGAAATTGGCCGGCATCAACTCATCCTTATCGAAATATGGAAATATCCGGCTGCTTAAATTATTTTGTCTGTCGCTTCACGTGCCAAGGTTTCAGTCCGTTCGCTAGCAGCAATAACAGCATCAAAGACGCTGGCTCTGAATCCACTCTTTTCCAAGGCTCTTATTCCATAAATACTGGTTCCTGCAGCTGTGCAAACCTGATTTTTTAAAATGGCAGGCGGAGTCTTGCTTTCCAGGAGCAATTTTGCGGTACCCAGAAGTGTTTGTGTGGCGAGAAGATTGGCATCTTCACTATGCAGACCCGCATAAACAGCAGCGTCTGCCAGTGCTTCAATGAAGACGGCTACAAAAGCGGGGCCACTACCGGAGAGAGCTGTTACTGCGGCAAAGTTTTCTTCAGGAAGTTCCATAACCAGACCCAAATTTTGAAATATGTCCGTAGCCTGTTCTAATTGACCCTGACTGACATGCTTATTTGCTACCATCACGCTGATACCTGCCCCAACTTTGGACGGCAGGTTTGGCAAGACACGTAAAATAGGGTATTCCTCTGCAGGAGAAGTAGCCTTGACCAGCATCTGTCTGAGCGAGGCAAGGTCAATCCCGGCTGCAATCGAAACCACCAGCGTCGTGCTTAATATGTATGGCGAATAATTTGCTGCTATCCGGGGTAAGTCTTGAGGTTTTACGGCAAATAGGACTAATTCGCACTCGGACAGCTGGCTTGCATCAAGCAGGATGGAGACCCCATATTGTTTTTGCAAACTATCCTCTTTGTCTCGCGAAATTTCGCTGACATAGACATCTTTTGCCGGATGCCCTGTTTTGATCCAGCCTTCCAGAATAGCTGTGCCGATGTGACCGACACCAATCAAAGCCCATTTCATATATTACTCCTGATCAGTTTGTCCTGAGGCAAGAAGACAGTTGCCTGCAGCTCGTCATTTATTAATTTAGAAAAAACATTTTCAGTATTACTGTTTGTCAAAACCACCGGAATGCCATTCTGATTAGCAAGTTCCGCGGCTTCCAGTTTTGTCTCCATACCGCCTGTGCCTAACTCACCTTTGTTCCGGACATCTGCCAGATCACGGCAAGTTTTAAAATCCTGCACACACGTAATTAGTTCTGCTTCAGGATTCTTGTGTGGATCTTTGGTATAAAGCCCGTCAACATCACTCAGCAGAACCAACAAGTCTGCACACCAGAGGTCGGCGGTCATGGCACTTAAATTATCGTTATCGCCTATTTCAATTTCTTCGACACTGACACTGTCATTTTCATTAACGATCGGAACAACGCCTTCGTCTAAGAGGGTAAATAAGGTGTTCCGAATGTAAAGCCGACGTTTTGGTGTCAGAAGATCTTCTCTCGTAAACAGAAGCTGAGCTACATGGATCGAAGAATCCCAAAATATATCCCTGTAAGCACTCATTAACTCTACTTGGCCGATAGCGCACAAAGCCTGTTTGTAATGCACATCATTTTTTCTGTGCCATTTATTGATTGTAGCCACTCCGCTGCTGGCGGCTCCGGAAGACACAATAATAATTTGCTTGTTTGCTTTAATTAAGCTGACGATTTGCTCCACAAGGGAACGCATCATTTGGCGGTCAGCTAAGCCATGGCGATCGGTCAGGGAGCTGCTGCCGATTTTTATGACGATCTTTTGCGCTGCCTGAATTAATTGTCCAGCTTTTTTCATATATTTAAATCCTCAAAATCAAATTGTTTACGCCCTTCAGCGTAGTCAGCGACAGTATGTCCCTGTCCGCTGAGTTTGTACTTGTAAGTGAGCAGAGCTTCTAAACCTGCCGGGCCGCGTGCGTGCAGTTTTCCCGTGCTGATACCTAACTCTGCTCCTAAACCATAGCGATACCCATCAGCAAAACGAGTAGAGCAGTTAACGTAGACGCTGGCTGAATCAACTAAATGCAGAAAATTGTCAGAAGTGTCCCGGTCTCCGGCTAAAATTGCATCTGTGTGGTGGGAACCATAGTTGTTGATATGCCTTATTGCCTGATTGCAATCAGTAACCAGCTCAAGAGTCAGGATTAAGTCGGAATGCTCGGTGCTGAAATCGGCTTCATCTGCCGGTTCACAGCCAATATATTCCTGTACTGCTGGTGTCCCGAGAATCCGAACTCCGTATTCTTTAAGTGCATCTGCGAGAAGGGGAAGAAATGTTTCCGCCAGTTCTTCGTGGATCAGCACCGTTTCAACAGCATTGCAGGCAGCCGGATATTGTGTTTTAGCATCGACAATGATTTCGATGCTTTGCTTAAGGTCTGCGCTGCAATCAACGTAAATATGGCAAACACCATCGGCATGTCCCAATACAGGAATACGGGTATTCTCCATTATGTATCGGACAAGGGCATTAGAACCGCGGGGTACCAGCAAGTCGACTTCTTCATGGCAGGAAAGCAGTTCTTTTATTTCCGAATGCGTTTCCGCAAGTGCCAGGCAGTGTTCAGGTAAAGCAGCTTCAATGGCAGCCTGATAAAGCAAGTTGAAGATGACCCGATTGCTTTCTGCTGCTTCTCTTCCTCCTTTAAGGATGGCCGCATT
>CAZVVR010000036.1:0-9949 GCA_964630605.1 uncultured Mageeibacillus sp.
CGTTGCTTCTTCGAATACTACTTTCTGACCGCTTGACTTCTTATAGCTGGTCTAATAAATATTGTTTGAGTTTTCATGCGCTTACAAAGCATATTATCCCTATTATACTGCCTATTTTGTGTTTAAATCTAATTTCCACAAAATGATGGTTTTAATCAAAAAGAGCTTTCAAGCTTTTTGTGTAAGGTGCACGACATATTCCCTTCTCGGTTATTATAGCATCGACGAGTTCATTGGGAGTCACGTCAAAAGCCGGATTGTAGCAATGCGTTTCGGGCAATGCCATGGGTTTTTCATACCATTTTTCTTTGATTTCATCCGGATCTCTTAATTCGATCTCAATATCATCACCCGTACGACTAGCTAAATCAATGGTTGAAGTTGGCCCTAGAACATAAAAAGGAATTCCATAATATTTGGCCAATATTGCCACGCCGCTGGTTCCAATTTTATTAGCCACATCTCCGTTAGCAGCAACACGGTCACAGCCTACCATACAAGCCTGAATCCAGCCGTTTTTCATAACTATGGAAGCCATATTATCACAAATCAAAGTAACATCCACTCCGGCTTTTTCCAGCTCATACGAGGTCAAGCGGGCACCTTGCAACAAAGGTCGTGTCTCGTCAACATAAACATGGAAATCTATTCCCTGCTCATAGCCTAACAGAATCGGACCCAGCGCAGTTCCGTAGCGGGAAGTAGCCAAAGGGCCGGCATTGCAATGAGTCAAAATACCGTCACCGTCTTCAATCAGAGTCAGTCCGTTTTCTGATATAGCTTTGCACATGGCTATATCCTCTTTATGGATAGCCAGGGATTCTTCTTTAAGATCAGCTAAAGCAGAAGCCTTGTTTTTATCAGCAGCATCGTACGCTTTGTTAAGCATCCGATTCAATGCCCATGATAAATTTACTGCCGTTGGACGGGAAGAATTCAGATAATCTGCCTTTTTTTTCAATTCTGTTATAAAACCCGAGAAATCTTCATCTTCAATTTGCTGGGCCAAACAGTAAAGAGCGTAGGCAGCAAAAATGCCTATGGCCGGTGCTCCACGCACACGCAGCTGATGTATAGCCTCAAAAAACTCTTCTGCTGAAGTTAACGTCAGGTAAACAGTCTCGTTAGGCAGAAGTGTTTGGTCGATAATAACAACGGCATCACCGCTATCATTGAGTTTTACGTTATCCAGATGTTCAATTTTGCGTTTACTCATAGATATCTGTTTCTCCTATCAATTTCATGGTTTTAATATTTGTGATTCTTTAAAACATTTAAATACGGGTAATGATCTCGGTAAGCAAATCTACAAATTTTTCACTTGCTTCGCCGGCAGCAATAATCACTTCTTCGGAAGACAGCGGTTGATCCAAAATACCTGCTGCCAGATTTGTAATGCAGGAAATACCCAAAACTTTGAGCCCCGAGTGTACCGCTACAATCGCTTCCGGAACGGTAGACATTCCTACCGCACTTCCACCCCAATTCTGCATCATGCGGATTTCAGCAGGTGTTTCAAAACTTGGTCCCGAATAGCTGATATATATTCCCTGCCTGAGCGGAATATCTAAGTCAGTGGCGCTATCCAATGCGATTTTTCCAAGATCTTTATTGTAAACTCTAGTCATGTCGGGGAAACGCTCTCCGAAATCTTCCTCATTTTGGCCAATCAAAGGATTGTCTCCCATATAGTTTATATGATCTGTGATCAGCATAAGGTCTCCTGGTAACATTGCAGAATCTAAACCTCCACATGCATTGGTTAGAATAAGATTTTTAATGCCCAGTTTGGCCATCACCCTGATCGGATAGGTCACTTCCTGCATGCTGAAGCCTTCATAAAAATGCAATCTGCCCTGCATGCAGAGAACAGGAACATCATTTAAGTCTCCGAAGATCAGCCGGCTGTCATGTCCCGGAGCGCTGGATTCCTGGAAATAAGGAATTTCTTTGTAGGGAATCACTACCTTATTTTCTAATCGCTCTGCAATAGGCGCCAGACCGCTTCCTAAAACAAGTGCTATTTCAGGTTTTTCACCGGTAAATGTACGAATCTTTTCGATACTCTCATTGACTTTTGAATTTAACATAAAGCCTCACTTTCGAATCTCTTTGCTTAAATCTTCTTGAATAATTATTATGTATTTCTTTATATATAATAAGTAAAAATCTCTGCCGAACCAACTAGCGAACAAAGATACTTTCTCCTGAATTGTTACGCATTTTTGTCAATCCCTGGTCAGCTGAAAATTGTAAATTACCGTTAACATACACTCGGCTGATGCCGGGACAACCGGATTTAGCATCAAGCTTAACATTATCTGAAACTCTGTCCGGATCGAAGATTACCAAATCTGCGTAATAGCCTTCTCGAATCAGGCCACGTTTGTCTATAGAAAAGCGCTGAGCTGACTTACCGGTCATTTTGTGAACGATCATCTCCAGCGGCATATTTTTCTCTCTGGCAATTTTTAGGAAACGGGGGAAAGCGCCGTAAATACCACCGTTTTGAATACCTTTTTCTTCATACCAGGCATCAGTCATATACACGGACATGGGATGACACATTAATCGTTCAACCATCTCATCATTCTGGTATCCGCCCATCAGCACCCGGGCTTTAAAGTCACTGTCTTCGCAAACTTCAAGATATACATCTAGAGGCGCTCGCTTTTGTTGTTTCGCAATTTCAGAAATAGTATATCCATTATAGTCAGGATGTTTTTCGCCTGCGTAAGCGAGTACTATATCGTCAAAGCCAAAACCAAGCAAACGCACTGTCAAGCCCAGCATTAATTTCAATTTCAAATAAACAGAACGTTTCTTGCGCTCTGTTTTCGGCAAGCGCTGGTACCATTCCGGCAAAACGACAGTTATTACTGAAGCTCCATAATCAAAGGGATACATGTCAAAACCAACTTCAAAACCGTCAGATTCGAGTTTTTCCAAAATCGCCAAAGCTTCGTCAATATCTTTCCAGCTGCGGCGTCCTACAAAAATAAGATGGCTGTACTCAAAACGGCAGCCACTTTTTCTCGTGAGATGGTCAAGTTCATCCAAAGCCTGTAAAAGATGGCTTCGTAAATATCCGCCAAAATTTAGTGAAATGGCAGACTCTGCTCTTGGATGAACTGTTAGGATGCGATCGTATTTAGCACAAAGGTCTGCCACTTTTTCCAGTTCACTGGTTGGTGCGAAAAGCCCCGGCGCATACATTAAACCCAGAGAAATTCCGGCAGCTCCCTGCTTCAGACCTTGCTCCAACAGCACCAGCATTTGTTCTTCCTGCTCCGCAGTCAGTTCTGTCTGGGAGATGCCGGCAACGGCTAAACGTGCTGTACCGTGCCCTATCAGTGAAGCTACATTTATAGGAACACGGCCGTCAATCGCCTGCATCCAATCAGCAAATTCGGCTCGTCTTTCTTGAGCGTTAAGATTAAAAAGCTCGCCACCTAAATCATCTAAATAGGGTGAATCTTCAGAAAATCCTGTGGCAGAAAAGCCACAGTTTCCAGCTACGAGCGAAGTGATTCCCTGTTTGACAAAAGAATCAAAATACGGCCGCACATCGTCTTTTAAACAAAACCAATCATTGTGAGAGTGACTGTCAATAAAACCCGGAGCTAAAACCTGTCCCTTCAGGTCAATGTTCAGATAGTCTTCGGCAAATGTAAGGTTATCAGACGCAGATTCATCTGCCTTTAGCACCTTCATTATGCGATTCCCTTCTACCAGAACACTGCCTAAAAAAGCTGTGTCCCCGGAACCGTCAATAATGGTAGCATTATTGAAATGAATCTTCATAATTTTTCCTCCAAAACCGAGAATTACATTGTTTGATTTATAATTGCAGAAACTTCCTTACTTCTTGATTGGCATCGTCTATAAGTTCGTCTTGATCTATATTCACAACTCTGCCGTCACGCACAGTAATTTTACCGTTTATGACCGTGTAGTCCATATGACCATTAACACCGACTGTGCCCAGAATGGACATAGGATCATAAAAAGCTCCCACCAGATCCAGACGATTAGTGTTAAGCAAAACAACATCTGCGCATTTGCCCACTTCAACAGAACCGATCTCCTGTTCTCGTCCCAATACCCGGGCGCCACCCATGGTTGCGAGCTTTAATATTTCATAGCCTGTAATACCGCTGTCCGGCGAATTCAGACGATGCATCAGGTAAGCAGTGCGAATTTCCTCTAATAAGCTCATGCCGTAGTTGGCGGCACAACCGTCTACACCTAAACCAACCGGAATATCTAGCTCTATCATTTCCGGAATACGGGCAATACCTGAGGCAAGGCTCATATTTGAGGTTGGACAATGGCAAACTCCGGTTCCTGTGTCGGCCAGCAACTGCAGCTCTTCTGTATTGAAATGAATGCCGTGAGCATACCAGACATCATTTCCGACCCAGCCCAGACTCTCCATGTATTCCAGAGGCCTTGTGCCGAATTTTTCCAGGGTATAATCTTCTTCGTCTTTGGTTTCGGCCAGGTGCGTGTGCAGGCGAACACCCAGTTCGCGAGCCAGTTTAGCGCTTTCCCGCAGCAAAGTGCCGGAAACCGAGAAAGGTGAGCAGGGGGCCAGGGCCAGGCGATGCATCGCCTGGAAAGAATAATCATGATATTTTTCTACCAGATCTCTGCTGTCTTTAAGAATTTCATCAACACTTTGAACCACTGAATCAGGGGGAAGGCCACCATCCTTTTTTGAAAGGTCCATACTGCCGCGGGTAAAATGTGAGCGGATGCCCAATTCATCTGCAGCTGTGATCTGCGCACCGATTAAGTCTCCGGTATTTTTCGGAAATACATAATGATGATCAGACACTGTAGTACAACCATTTTTCATCAGTTCTGCCATGCCGACTTTGGATGAATAATAAACGGTATCTTCATTAAGATTTTTCCAAATTTCATAATTAATCTTGAGCCAGTCAAAAAGTTCCTTGTTCTGAGTCTGCGGCAAATTTCTGGTAAAAACCTGATATAAATGATGATGAGTATTGATAAAGCCTGGAAAACACAACATATCTGTTGCATCAATTGTTTCGTCGGCTTCTCGCGTCTCTTTGCCAATATCCGTAATCAGACCATTTTCACAATAAATATTTATCCCGTCCAAAACCCGGTCTTTCTCATCACACGTGATGAGATGCTTTACGTTGCGAATTAATATACTTCCCATTGTTCCTCCAGAATTTGTTTAAACAGGTACAACACAAATGTCGTAATTGGCTACGGACATAGTTTACCCTTCATGAATATCCAGCAAAGCCAGGGTGGCCTTGTGGCACAAGTCGAAATACTCCTCTAAATCAAAAACATCCGGATTATTCAAATATTGAATAGTTGCACCAAACATCATCGAAATCATCAGGCTTGATATCAGATTCACATGACTCTCGGAATAATTAGTTTTGTACTTTCTGATAATGCCTTCAATATGCTCTCTCCAGCTGTCAGTCGAAGAAAAGAAAGCTTTGTTGAAGTCTTCATCAATGTTTCCCTGTACCCAAAAATCAATCTGTATCCGGTCATATTCAGGTTGATCCATAATTAATTTCATTTTTTGTTTAAAAAAAGCTGCCAGCTGCGCTTCAAGTGTTTCTTCTGCTTCTTCCAGCGCTGCCTTGCGTTTACCGTAATAATCTTCCTGTGTATATTCCAATAAATTCATTAACAATCGACGTTTTGTATCGAAATGATAATGGAGATTTCCTTGTGAAACTCCGGCTTCTTCTGCTATCAGATGCATACGTGTTCCGCTTATCGTATAATCGTTGACAACTTTAACAGCAGCTTCAAGAATTTTTTCATTAGTTGCTTGTAATCTATCCATATAAATTAGCCCCCTATTACTTAATTCATTATTATATAGTTAATCTGTTGATTTTTGCGAATCTTTTTTCCGTTAAAATAAACTCTGTTTTACATCAGGACATCAGGGTCTAGTCAGCCTTTTTCTCGGCAGGATTATATGCTGGCGGAAGCAGAAAGGCATCATCCGCTGATTCATCAAAATTTGTTAACAAATTTTCGTGGTAGGTACGTTGTTTATTTTTTACCGAAAAATAACCGGCCACAGATACTATGAAAGCGGACACAACATTAACAATAAAGTCTTCCATGGTGTCTTGTAGTGCTGCCTGTCCAATCAGTTTTTCACCTGTTTCGGTCATATATTTTTGCATGTTCATACCCAGCAGAGAATCCGCAGAAAATTCATAAATTTCCCAGATAACACCGATTGTAACTGCAAAACAAAAACCAAAAAGAGCGATAAAAAATGGAGACAGATGCATGTCAAGCTTATCCCAATCATTAAGCAGGCAAATCAGCTTGAAGCCCAAAATAGCAAGAAGACCGCCGCTGAATGAATGCAGCAATACATCCCAGTGGGCAAAAACATGAAAGTAATTTTGTACTTCACCTAGAAAAACGCCGGCGTATAGTAAAATAAAATAAGCAATAGTTAAACCGTCCGGAACAATAACTTTAAGCTTTTTGCCGATAAAGCTGGGCAAACCCATTACGATGATACCGCCTATGCATGATACCAACATCAAAATATAATCTGCCTGAGTTCGCGGTGTATCCGGAGGAACAGCATCCGGCGCTGTAATGATAATGCGATAAATTGCGTAGCCCGAAGAGACAAAAAGAGATAACCAGAGAATTACGCTTACTATTTGTTTTATTGTAGAAGCATTAAGTTTTTTATCTGATTTAGTTTCAGCTGCGTCGGATTCGGGTCCACACCTTAAGGTCATTCTGCTCTCCTCTAGTTTTGTCAACTAACCCGGCAGCGGAGATCCATCTTAGTTTTTCTCTGTGATAGTACCCTCCGGTAATTCTGCCTTGTTACGTAAATACCTGTTTACTTCCGTCATCATGTTATCAGAGATGTCTCGCATAATCTCGGAAAATCTTTCGATATCTGCTTCTGAATACTTCCTCGTGAGACGTTTGGCCAGAATAGACACATACCGTTCGCTGGTACCGTATATCTGCAAAAATTTCGGTGTGACACTCAGGTGCACAATACGGCCATCCTCGCTGGATTTCGTTTTCTCCACGTAACCTTTTTTCTCAAGATTCGCCACCTTGTAAGCAGCATTAGGCTGAGATACATTGATAAAGTTGGCAAATTCCGTTAAAGTCGGTTGCCCCAGCCCATAAATGGCTTCAGCACAAAATGCCTCCAGAGCAGTCAGAGAATCAGCTTCACTGTCAGAGATTTTTCGAAAAATTCGGCGATAATAATATAGCTTTAGTTTTAAATAAATATCATGCAGATTATCTTCCAGCATTTCTTCACCTCCTGCGCTCAAAATATGCTTCAAAAGATTTATATAAATTTTACTCTTTGTATTCTATTAAAGCAAACATCAACTCGGCTTCGCAAACAACTTCTCCTGCAACTTTGGCCACGGCTTTACCGAAACCAAAGTTGCCGCGCTTTTTCGTGATGCTGGTGGCCAGATGCAGAGTATCACCCGGTCGGACCACACCTCGGAAACGCACTTTATCCACACCGGCAAATAACGGCAGCTTGCCTGCGTTTTCTTCCAGGAAAAGCAGGGAAACGGCGCCTACCTGAGCCAAAGCTTCAATCTGCAAAACCCCCGGAAAAACCGGTTCTCCCGGAAAATGGCCCTGGAAAAAAATCTCGTTGCCGCTTAGTTGCTTGATCCCCTCGGCACTTCGTCCCGGATCAAGTGCCGTGATGCGATCCACCAGTAGGAAAGGATAACGATGCGGCAATATTTTTTGAATGTCTGTGTATTCCAATTGCATAGTAAGCTCCCAGCTTTATTAAAAATTAAATTTAATTATCCGTGTAAATTTTAAATACCACACTCGCATTGTGTCCGCCAAAACCTAAAGAGTTTTTCAGAGCATAATTGAAGCTGAATTTTTCTCCGGCGTTGGCTACATAATCTAAATCACAGTCGGGATCCGGTTTTTTGAGTCCCATGGTGGGAGGCACCCATTGTTCTTTTAAAGCTAATACGCAGAAAGCTGCTTCCACGACACCACTTGCTCCCAGAAGATGTCCGGTCATGGACTTGGTTGAAGAAACTTTCATGTTGTTGGCGTGCTCACCAAAAGTTTTATGGATTGCAAGCGTTTCACAGGCATCGTTAAGCTCAGTGGAAGTACCGTGTGCGTTAATATAACCAACTTCTTCCGGGCCGATGCCGGCATCGGTAATAGCGAGTAGCAGACACCGTGCAGCCTGTGTTGCTTCCGGACCCGGGGCGGTCATATGGTAAGAGTCGGAAGTCGAACCGTAACCAACTATCTCGCCCAGAATATCTGCACCTCTTTTTTTTGCGTGTTCATATTCTTCGAGTATGAGCGTTCCGGCTCCCTCTCCGATAACAAAGCCGTCGCGATCAGCGTCAAAAGGAATTGAAGCTCTTTTGGCATCTGTGGATTTAGAAAGTGCGCGCATGGCCGAAAAACCTCCCACGCCCATCGGAGTTATGGCAGCTTCCGTGCCGCCGGCCACAACAACATCAAGATAGCCGTCTCTGATTTTGTGAAAAGCTTCACCCAATCCGTTAGTTGAGGCGGCACAGGCGGTAACTACGGCAGTGGACAAGCCGTGAAGCCCAAGATCCTGGGCCACTGTTCCAGCAGTCATATTGGCAATAGTTAAAGGAATAAAAAAGGGCGACACCCGATTGTAGCCTTTCTCCAGACCGGCCTGTTTTTCACGTTCAAAGGTATTTATGCCGCCAATACCTGTAGAAAAGATCACTCCGGCTCGGTTTGAGTCGAAATTGTCTTTCTGCAGTCCACTGTGGGCAAAAGCTTCGCGTGCTGAGATTAAGCCATATTGTGTCGCTTCATCCATGCGGCGGGCGGATCTGGAATCGATAAAATCAGTTGCTTTGAAATTTTTCAATTCAGCAGCAACAGCTATATCGAGTTCTTCTCTCTGAACTCTCGTCAGCTCGCCTATGCCAATTTCACCGCGCTTTATAGCCTGCCAGCTGCTTTCAGTATCTAATCCTAAAGGAGTCAGCATACCTATTCCTGTTACCACAACTCTTCTTCTTTTACTCATAGGGAAATTTAAACCTCCGTTGTTTTTTGCTTATAGATTCATACCGCCGTCAACTGAAATCGTTTGACCGGTAATGTAATTTGCTTTTTCACTGGCTAAAAAATCCACTATAGCCGCCACATCTTCGGGTTTTCCCAGCCGATGCATAGGTATAGTATCCAGATATTGCGTACGCACTTTTTCCGAAAGTACAGCAGTCATATCTGTTTCAATGAAACCGGGGGCAACGCTGTTGACGGTTACGCTGCGGCCGGCCAGTTCCCGGGCCAGCGATTTGGTCATGGCTATAACAGCAGCTTTACTGGCAGCATAGTTAATTTGTCCGGCATTTCCTTTGAGCCCAACCACACTGCTGATATTGATGATGCGGCCCCAGCGTTTACGCATCATAATTTTGGCTGCTTCCCGCATCAAAATAAACGGGGCCGTCTGGTTGACCTGAATAACCGCGTTGTAATCTTCATCGGTCATACGTACAGTCAACTGATCGCGAGTTAATCCGGCATTATTTACCAAAATATCAAGTTGGCCGGATTCGTCTACAATCTCTGCAATCATATTTTTAGCTGCTGCCGGATCAGAGAGATCTGCCTGAATTGTACGCGCCTCTTTTCCTTCCCGGGCAAGTTCTTCTGCTAAAGCAGAAGCGCCATCTGCCGAAGTAGAATAATGAATATAAACAAAACGCGTTGGAGACGCCAAAGCTCTAACAATAGCTTTTCCAATACCGCGTCCTGCTCCCGTAACCAAAACAACTTGCTTCTTTGACATTAAATCCTCCCGGAATTTCCACACTCATATAGTTCGGTGCATAGACAATATGAAGTGACCTCACAATCATAGTGTCGCGGGTTTACTCGT
>CAZVVR010000037.1:0-9850 GCA_964630605.1 uncultured Mageeibacillus sp.
TAAATGTGTAGAAAGCAGGACCAGAGAATCTTCGCTGGCCTGGCTGATAATACCGCGCAGGATTGTTTTGCGAGAAGCGGGATCGACTCCGGAAATTGGTTCATCCAGCAGATAAATCTTGGCATCACGTGACATAACCAGCATAATCTGAATTTTTTCCCGCATACCTTTCGACATCTGGCGCAGTTTTTGCGATTCTTTTAACTTGAAAAACTCCAACAGCTCCAGCGCCCTGCCTTCATCAAAGTCTGCAAAAAATTTCTTGTAAATATTGATCGTCTGCCTGACGGTCATCCATTCACTTAAAGCTGATTTATCCGGCAGATAAGAGATGAATGTTCGTGTTTCGCGTCCCGGTTCGAGGCCATTAATATTAACGTTGCCGTGATAAGCAGAGTCAAAGCCTCCCAAAATGCGTAACAATGTTGTTTTACCGGAACCATTGGGTCCGGCCAGTCCAACGATGCGGCCCTCATCAATGCTTAGGTTTAAGCGGTCCAATGCCAGAAAATGTCCGTATTTCTTACTTAATTCCCGGACCTCAATTAAGCTCATTCTTTGCTACCTCCATCATATTTGTCCCAAAAATTTGCAACCAGAGACAAGGTTTCATCTAAGCTGAGTTGCAACTTTTTAGCGGATTGTATGTATTCCTTAGATATATTTCTCGCAGAATCGCGACGTAACTGGCGAATAACATCAAGATTTTCAGTGACAAAACGGCCTCTGGTCCGCTCACTTTGAGCCAGATTTAAACGTTCCAGTTCGCTGAGAGCCTTTTGAACAGTATTGGGGTTGACCTCGTATTCAAGGGCCAGTTCCCTTACACTGGTAATTTTCTGTCCCGGCTTCCAGGAATCTGTCAGTATTTTTGCCTGAAAATGCTCAAGAAGTTGTATATAAATGGGTCTCTGATTATCAAAGTTAATTGCCACCAGGGTTTCCTCTCGTTAATACAAACAGTGTAACACTGTATTAGTTAAACAATACAATCATACAATAAATAAAAAAACTCTTTCTGTCAAGAGTTATGAAATTTCTTGTAATATCCTGATGTATTACTTATACTGTCAGCAACTAATTAAATACGATTATCTTATTGAGAGTGGTGGAGGGACTGGCCCTGTGAAACCCGGCAACCGCGGTGACGCAGCGGTGCCAAGTCCAGCAGAACTGTTGAAAAACAAGTTACTGAGAGATGGGGTTGATGGTTGCCTCCCCCCTGCGGAGGTATTTTTTTTTAGAAAAATATAAAATCTGTGAGATTTTATTCCCGCAGATGTAATTTTTAACTGATTAGAGCAGCTATAGATAAAATTAGTAAAATTTAAATTTCAGAGAGGAAGTAATAGTGTTTTATTTTAATAAAGATACATGGGTGTTCAGTTCAGAATCTGTCACTGAGGGGCACCCGGATAAAGTTTGCGACCAGATTTCTGATGCGGTATTGGACGCTTTACTGGTGCGGGATAAAAATGCACGTGTTGCTTGCGAAGTAGTTGCCAGTACCGGCATGGTAGTGGTACTAGGTGAACTGAGTACGAGTGCTTATGCCGACATTCCGCAGATTGTGAGAAATACGGTGCGAGACATTGGTTATTCCAACAGCAGAACAGGCTTTGACGCTGATTCGTGTGCAGTTTTGACTTCGATCGATGAACAGTCCCCGGATATCGCGATGGGAGTGGATCAATGCTTAGAATCGAAAGAGGGTTTGATGGAGGCAACGACCGGGGCGGGTGATCAGGGTATAATGTTTGGTTACGCCAACAGTGATACGCCGGAGTTTATGCCACTGCCGATCAGTTTAGCGCATCAGCTTAGTAAACGTTTGGCTGACGTTCGTAAATCAGGACTTACCGACAGCCTTTTGCCTGATGGCAAAACTCAGGTGACGATACGGTATCAAGGGGAACAACCGGTCCATGTTGATGCAGTTGTCGTTTCAACCCAGCATTATGAGAATTATGATTTAGAAGAAGTGCGTGCCGAGGTAAAGAAGCATGTGCTTGGCCCGGTACTCGACGATTCCTTGTTTACGGATGAAACGCGTGTTTTAATTAATCCAACCGGGCGTTTTGTAGTTGGAGGGCCGCAGGGAGACACGGGTTTAACCGGCCGCAAGATTATCTGCGATACTTACGGAGGCTTTGGACACCACGGTGGCGGTGCTTTCTCGGGCAAGGACCCGACCAAGGTGGACAGAACCGCATCCTACGCAGCACGTTTTATCGCCAAAAATCTGGTGGCAGCCGGCCTGTGTTCTCAATGTGAAGTACAGCTGGCTTATGCGATTGGCGTGGCGCAGCCTGTTTCACTAACAATCACTAATTTTGGCACTGGAACAGTAAGTGATGAAGCAATGGAAAATCTGGTAAGAAAAGATATCGATTTACGGCCGGCAGCTTTGATTGAGCGTTTTGATATGCTGCGCCCGATCTATCAGCAAGTTTCCAACTATGGTCATTTTGGTCGCCCGGATCTGGATCTTCCCTGGGAAAAGCTCGATCTGGCAGAAAGGTGGGCTTAAAACAACAGTCCGCGTGTAACAATAAATTTTACTTTAGATTATTTCAAATAAGCCGATCGTAGTCAGCCCGGACTATATACGATCGGTTTTGTAATTATTATCAAAAAAGCGCAAAATTTAGCAGGAGAGTTAGTATAACAAGCGAGGTGAACAAGTGGAACAACAGAGTTTTCTGGCCGAAAATTCCGGCAAAAGCAGCACTAAGGGCGAGGCTCAGCTGGAAGGTGTGGTCGAACAGATCATTTTTCATAATGAAGCCAATGCCTTCACTATCATTGAGCTTTTGAGCGATCAGGATGAAATAATCGTAACTGGGAAAATGCCGCCGCTAAATGTTGGCGAAACTCTTCAGGTTAAAGGTGAGTGGACAGATCATCACAAATATGGTTTGCAATTTGCCGCCAGCTCTGTGATCAAACAAGCACCTCGCACCGAAGCTGCGATATTTGCTTTTCTTAGCTCAGGTGCGATCAAAGGTGTCGGTGAGAAAACAGCAGAAAAATTGATAAAGGCTTTTGGTCAGGAAACATTGGAAGTCATGCGGGAAAAACCCGACCGGGTGTCCAGACTTTCAGGTATTGGCCGTAAAAGAGCCAAAAGTTTTCAGGAAGCACTGCAAAAAGAGCGCTCTTACCAGGAATTGTCTTTGCTTTTGCTGCCTTATGGTATCGGCCCCGCTCGTATTCGCACAATTTATAAAGAGTTGGGAGATTCAGCTGAAGCAGTGATTCGTCAGAATCCATATTATCTGGCACAAAGAGTGCGCGGCATTGGGTTTGAGACAGCTGAACGTCTGGCAGAGGCTTTTGGTATGACCGGAGATCATCCGGTCCGTTTGCGCGGAGCCTTGCTTTACACATTACAACAGAGTCTTTTTCAGGATGGCCATAGCTTTGTTGAAAATAAACAGCTGCTGCAAAATCTAACTAAGCGGTTACAGGTTGAGGAGGTAAAGCTTGGCCAGGCCCTGGATAAGCTGGTAGAGGAAGAGTTGGTGTTACGTTTTGATCCGGCTGATTCAGAAATTCTCAGGCAGCAAAAAGAATCAAACAGCAATATGGACGTGAATGCAAATCCTGAAAAAGCTGTGGTTGCAATGCGTTCAGTGTTTATGCTGGAACAAGATCTTGCTAAGACAGTTCGTTTTCTATCGGACCGGCCGGAGGCTAAGTGTGAAATTGATCCTCGCTATGGAGATACTCTTTATTGTGACCGTGTTATTGCAAAAGCTGCTGCTCAGACCAGTTTTAAACTTGAAAATGAGGAGATAATAACACCGGGAAAAGACCAGATAAAAGCACTGCGAATGGCTCTGGCTGCTCCCTTTTCTGTTTTAACCGGAGGTCCCGGAACCGGTAAAACAAGCACCGTGCGTTTGTTAACGCAGGTACTTGTCGCCGACGGTTTGGAGGTTAAGCTAGCAGCACCGACCGGCCGCGCTGCCCGCCGACTGGAGGAGGTCTGTAAAATGGAGGCTACTACAATCCACCGTTTGTTAGATTTGCAGGTGGATGATAAGTATATCCCGGCTGTCGAAGAATATGAAAAATTAGACGCCGATTACATAATCGTTGATGAATGTTCCATGATCGACCTTTTTCTCTTTTATCGTTTATTGAAAGCAGTGGACAGTTCGACACAGGTGTTGCTGATCGGAGATGCCGATCAGCTGCCATCAATCGGACCGGGCCAGGTGCTGCGTGATTTGCTTGCCGATGACAGTGTGCAAAAGACACGACTGCAGGAAATCTACCGGCAGGAAAAGGACAGGCTGATTGTCAGAAATGCGCACCATATTATACGTGGTGAAGAATTGGAGCTAAATCAAAGCCTGGAATCAGATTTTCTTTTTATAGAGCGCAACTCTGAGGCTGCGATGTTGGCAGGAGCGCTGCAGCTTTGTGAACGTATTTTGCCTGAAGAGTACGGTATTGACGGCATTTACGGGGTCCAGCTGGTCTCACCGATACGACGGGGATTAGCAGGTGTGGAAAATCTTAATCAAAGCCTGCAAAAGATGGTTCAGGGTGAGGAGTTTCCGCATATAGAAGCTTACGGCAAACGTTTTGCGGTTAAGGATAAAGTGATGCAGTTGCAAAATGATTATCAGCTGTCATTCTACGATATTCGCAGTAACGAGCGTGGCGAAGGCGTAATGAACGGTGAGCTTGGTGTTATTCAGGAAATCGATTTGGATGCAAAAAGTGTGACCGTGCTTTTTGAAGGAGAGCATCTTGCAAATATTTCCTATGAACAACTCGATAATCTTGACCTTGCTTATGCAACTACCATCCATAAAACTCAGGGTTCTGAATATCCGCATGTAATTTTGCTGCTGCCACAGGGGGCACCGCCGCGCTTTTTAAACCGTAATTTACTTTACACTGCGGTGACCCGGGCCCGTCAAAAACTTTTTATTTTATCCAGACGTCAAACTCTGAGAAATATGATTCGCACCGAAGATGCCAACCGCAGACGCAGCCTGCTCTGCTATTTTCTCAAGCTGAGTTAAAGTCGCTTGGTGATGTACAGGGGCGATAGAAATTTTTGGACAGAAAGACTTGAGCGTTTACTTTACCCTCAGGTTTGTTCTTTCTGTGATAGCCTGATTCCGCAACAAGAAAATCAATTGACGCGTTTCGTCTGCCGTGCCTGTGAAAGTGATCTGCCCTTTAGATTAAATGCAGAAATTTATCCCGGACACACGCCTTTTTTGCTCGCAGTTAGCTTCTATTATGAAGAACCGCTGCTGTTGGCACTCAGGCAGCTAAAATTCCACGGGCGTACAGATTTTGCCCCGGCTTTGGCTCCCTATCTCTATGGCACATACCAAAGACTTAACCTATCCTGTGATGTTATTGTTCCGATGCCTCTGCATCAAAAGCGGTTGCGGCAGCGCGGTTACAATCAGGCGGGGCTGCTGGGACAAGCACTGGCTGCTCTTTTGCAAATTCCTTTGCTGGAAGATGCTTTGCTGCGAATACATGCGAGCGAACGTCAGAGTGAGTGCAAAGGCCGGGAGGAAAAGCTGGCCAATGTTCAGGGCATCTTCCGCCTCAACAAACAACTGGTACCGGCCTTGCAGAAACGCCGGGTGCTGCTCTTGGATGACATTGTTACTTCCGGTGCGACAATGACCGAAGCCGGTCTGTGTTTGCAGGAGAAAGGCGTTGATGTTCTGGGTATGGCCTGTGCAGCCGGAGGAATGCGCAGCAGCTAAGTATATATACTGTAATGGATCTTCGTTTTGGCGGCAGTTATACTGGTTTAAAAGGAGGACGGTTATGAGAAAAAAAGCTCTTTTGCTCTTGGCAGAAGGTTTCGAAGCGGTAGAAGCTCTGACTCCGGCAAACTATTTGCGACGAGCTGCGATAGAAGTGACACTTTGCTCGTGCCAAAAAGGAAAATTGCTGGTCGCTTCCGCTACGGGTCTGCGACTTGGCTGTGATATCGAAATAGATCAGGTATTATCCGCAGAGTTTGACCTGCTGATTATTCCGGGAGGAGATCCTGGATATAAAAATCTTCTTCAAAATCAGCAGGTATTAGATTTGATCGCTGAATTCGCCGCAGCCGGCAAATGGATCGGAGCAATCTGCGCCGCACCGCTGGTCTTAAAAAAAGCCGGAGTACTTGCCGGCAAGCGACATACATCATACCCGGATCTGAGAAATGAGTTTGATCCGGAATATTATTCTGAGGACCTGGTGGTTTGCGACGGTCGTCTTATCACTTCCCTCGGGCCCAGTGCTGCCTTAGAGTTTTCCTTTGCTTTGGTCTCAGCTTTAATGCCGGATCGCGTTGTAAAACTCTTAAAAGAAAAGACGCTATATAATCATACACTGGACTGGCTCAGGCGTTAGCAGCGAATAGTTTATATTTTTTGCTGCGGGCACAGGCCTGTAAAAAGCTTCTTTGAGTAAACTACATATTTACCAAAGCATCAATAAATTTTCTATTTTTCTGATTAATATTCCTAAAAAAAATAAAAAGTGCTTGACATTCCAAAAAACAAAAACCATAATTGGCGTTAGTTAAAATTATTTATTCAAATATTTTAATCAATAATTTTAACAGACTATCTTTTATTTAACTTTGGAGGTTGAACATGATTACTAATGAAGTGCAAAAAATTGTTGCAGAACTCTTGGCTGTGGACTTAGATGAGGTCACTTTAAATGCCAGGCTGATTGAAGATTTGAATGCTGATTCTCTCGATGCTGTAGAACTGGCTATGAGCCTGGAAGAACATTTTGAAATCACAGTAGAAGATGATGAAATCGAACGCATGGATTCGGTCAGCGATATTGTTGACACTATCAAAAAGCATCGTCCTGATCTGGAAGTCTGATTTCAGTTAAACCCTGTATATAAGGGTCACGGAAAAGAGGGAATTAATGAAATTATCGCTGATAAGCAGTGGTAAAGCCTTGGGGCAACGTGTGATTGATAATGAACACTTTGCAAGTTATTTGGACACCACGGACCAGTGGATACGCGCACGCTCCGGTATTTCAACGCGTCGCTGGGTTGATGATGAAGGCACATTGGATCTGGCGGTTGCAGCTGCAGAAGACTGCTTTAAAAAAGTGCCGAATTTTGACCGATCTAAAATCCAAATTGTGATCTGTGCCAGTGTCACTCCTGATTGCATAGTTCCGGCAATTTCTGCCCAGCTGCAGTCAAAACTGGGATTGGAACCGGATATTTTGGCTTTCGATATCAACGCGGCCTGCAGTGGTTTGGTCTACGCATTGGAACTGACGAGAAATTTGCTGCGAATACGGCCGGCCGGATCTGTAGCTTTGGTCATGGGAGCTGAAATGCTATCGCGCCGAACGGACATGCAGGACCGGGGAAGTTGTTTTCTCTTTGCTGATGGTGCCGGTGCAGGACTCTGGGCTTTGACACAAGGAGAAGAAGATTATTTTGCTGCCAGAACCATAGGAGATGCCGAAATGTTAAATATTGGTCTGGAAGAACCCATCAGGATGGATGGGCGGGCTGTTTTCCGTTTTGCAGTCAGTGAGATGTCCGACTGTATCCGTTCTGTGCTGAAAAAAGCTGATCTGGCAGCGGACGAGGTTGATTTATATCTGCTGCATCAGGCGAATCAGAGAATTAACGATGCTATCATGCGAGATTTGAAATTGACAGCAGAACGGTTTCCTTCGAATATTGCCCGCGTGGGTAATACTTCATCTGCAAGTATCGGCATCCTTATGGACGAAGTTTACAGCGACGGACATCTTGATTCTGAAAAAACAATATGTCTGGCAGGTTTTGGCGGAGGTATGTCCTGTGGAGCTCTGCTGTTGAAAGGGCATAAAATCTATGTGGCTGAATGAGACTTTTGATCTGAAATATCCTGTTTTGCAGGGAGGCATGGCCTGGGTAGCCACGGCAGAGTTTGCGGCAGCAGTTAGCGAGGCCGGCGCTTTGGGTCAGATTGGCTCCGGTTCGATGACAGCTGAAATTTTGCGTGATTCGATCCGCAGAGTGCGCGAACTTACTGACAAACCCTTTGGTGTCAATCTGATGCTGATGAATCCTGAAGCAGACGCCATTGCTCAACTTTTGGCCGAAGAACAGGTTCCTTTGATTACAACCGGGGCCGGCAGCCCAGGCAAATATATTGAAAAGTGGAAAAAAGCGGGCAGCATTGTTATACCGGTTGTTTCCAGTCTTGCTTTAGCTCAGCGTATGGAGCGGCAGGGAGCTGACGCGGTAGTTGCCGAAGGTCAGGAAGCCGGCGGGCACGTAGGAGAGCAGACTTCAATGGTGTTATGGCCTCTGATTGCCGATAACTTGTCTATACCGATGATAGCAGCAGGAGGCATCGGCTCGCCCCGGCAAATAAGAGCGGCTATTGAGCTGGGAGCCGAAGGTTTTCAGCTGGGAACGATTTTTCTGTCAGCTGAAGAATGTCCGATCCATCCCGACTATAAGCAAGCAGTTATCAAAGCCAGTGACACCCAGCTATCAGTGATGGGACGTATCAGCGGAGTACCGTGTCGTGTTTTGAAAAATAAATTTTTTCGAGATTATATAGCGCTGGAAAGAAATTTTGCTGACAAGGAAAAGCTGGAAGAAATGTTGGCTGGCTCACTTCGCCAGGCTGTACAGGAAGGCGATAATGCGAAAGGTGCCTTTATGATGGGCCTGGTGGCAGCAAGCATCAAGGAAATAAAGCCGCTAAAGCAGCTGCTGGCGGATTTATTTGAAGATGTTAATTTCTAATTATTTACCAATTTTCTCACGATATTTTCGAAAGGATAAAATATGAATATGCAGGATAAATGGGTCTTTTTGTATGGTGGACAGGGTTCACAGGTCACAGGAATGGGTCTGGATTTTGCGCAAAAATTCCCTGATGAAAGCTATTACAACGATTATTACTGTTCAAAGAAAGAGTTAGAGTATTTACTCGATCCGGAGTTTGAACATTTGGATAAAAGCCGCTATGTTCAATTGGCTTTGACGGTATTTTCGCTGACCGTTACGCGAATTTTGCAAAAGGCAGGTATTGAAGCTGACGCTGCTCTTGGTCTTAGCGCCGGAGAATTTCCGGCACTGGCTTTGGCCGGTGTTTATTCAGATAAAGCTGTTTTGGAAATAATACGGCAAAGGGCTGAGCTAATGGACAAACGTATGGAGCAGCGCCGTCTGGAGGGATTTGACGATGGCATGTTGGTCGTGCTCGGTCTTGAGGAAGCGAAACTGGAACAGCTGCTGAAAGAATATCCCGAAATATCTTTGGCTAATAAAAATTCACAGACACAGATGGCAGTTTCCGGAAAAATTTCTGAGTTGGAGCTTTTACAAAAAGATGTGCTGGACGCCGGTGCAAAAAGAGCGATCTTTCTTGAAGTCGAAGGAGCCTTTCATAGCCGGGTATTTGCTCCTGAAGTTGTAAAGCTTCGCAACATTTTGTTAAAACATGAGGCGGGTGATCCGCAAATTGATCTTCCCTGCAACGTTCTGGGCACAGCTGCTCGCAACCCAGCTGAAGTTGAAGAACGCACGGAATTGTATGCGGATCTGATGTCAAGGCAGATGGCCCACCCAACTCGTTTGCATGACTGCTTTACTTATCTTTTGCAGCAAGGTTACAGCAATTTTATTGAGATAGCACCCAAATCAGTGCTGACGCCTCTGTTGCGCCGTCGCGACCGCAGCCTGAATCTGCATCACGTAGCTGATGTAGATTCATTCGAAAAACTGTTAACCGCTTTAAACACTGCCAGATGTCCTCAGCTATAAATTGCTGATCAGCCCTGCATAGTTTGGTGCCAGGCACCAAACTATGCACCGAACTAT
>CAZVVR010000038.1:0-9839 GCA_964630605.1 uncultured Mageeibacillus sp.
TAGTCGATGATGTCGATGACATTCTCGGCCTTTAACTATGAGTTTAAACCCGGATTTTGAAAATTGTCGTGAACGCGCAGTGCTGTACTTAGGTCTCGATCATAACAAGCCAAGTGGCAGAGTGAGAAAAAAGCTGCTCCGGGAAAACTATGAACCGGATATTGTTGACTCTGTCATTAATTACTTAAAAGAAATTGATTATATTAATGATGAAAGAGCGGCTCTAAGTATTTGTCGCCGGTACAGAGGCAAACGTCTGCGCTCAAGAAAAGCCATGCAATACGTGCTAAAGGAAGCGGGGATCGAGCGGAATATCATCAGAGAAATTACTGATTTCTTGCCGGCAGACGATAAAAGCAGCTTAGATCTATTAAAAGCTTATTACCGCAAATCAAAGCCCGAATATACTAAAGCCATGAGGCTCTTGGCCCGCCGAGGCTATTCGGGCTATGTCGCACAAAAAGCTGTCAAATCATTTTTATCTACCGAGGAGGATTTTTAGTAATTTGTCCACATATTACCTCTTAAGTCTGGGATGCCCAAAAAATGAAGTAGATGCTGAGTGCATGGCTGTGCTGCTACAGGAAGCCGGCATGCGCGCTACCAGCATTATTCGGGAAGCAGAGATTCTCATTATAAATACTTGTGGCTTTTTGGAAGCTGCAGTTGCAGAAGCTATTGATGCAATTCTAGATTTGGCTCAATACAAAAAAGATCCCGATGCCAGAGGACGCTTTTTAATTGTCTGTGGCTGTATGTCACAACGCTACAAGGCTGAAATATTAACTTCCATGCCCGAGGTTGACGCTGTCCTCGGAACAGCACAGTACGCCGATATTGCTGAAATTGTCAGGCGTCTGGAACAAGGTGAAGATCTCAGAGGGTTTTTGCCCGGACGTCCCGGTGGTCTAACTCATATGCGTGAAGACAGAATCCCTGCAAATAACAAGCAAAGCTATGCTTACCTGAAAATTGCAGAAGGCTGTAGCAATGCCTGCAGCTATTGCAAAATTCCCTCACTGCGGGGGGGCTTGCAGTCGCGTTTACCCGAAGCAATAATAAGGGAAGCATCACATTTAGTTTCTCTGGGAAAAAAAGAGCTGATACTTATTGCGCAGGACACAACCAGATATGCCAGAGATCTTGATGCCGATATCAATCTCGCTAAACTCATCAAAAAACTCATTGACCAGGTAGACGGAATAGAACAAATTAGGATTCTGTACGCTTATCCTGACGCTATTACGGATGAGCTGATTGAAGTAATGGCCACCAACGACAAGGTATGTAAATATTTAGATTTGCCCATCCAACACTCCTCCAGGAAGATTTTAAAACGTATGCGCCGGAACGAATCCGCTGATCTGATCGCAGATAAAATTAAACTGCTGCGCCAAAATATGCCAGATATAATTCTGCGCAGTACTGTGATGCTTGGTTTTCCAGGAGAAACTGAAAAGGATTTCCAATTTCTGCTAAAGTTTATCGAAGAAATTAAGTTCGATCGACTGGGCAGCTTTATTTTTTCCGCAGAAGACGGTACTCCGGCTGCCTCGATGTCAGGACAAGTCGATACAGCAGCTGCTGCGGATCGTTATCAACGTTTAATGCAAGTCCAGGAAAAGATATCTTTGACTAAGAATAAGCAACGTATAGGTGATGAGCTTATGCTCCGCTTGGACGATATTGATGATGATGGTATACTTTTCAAAGCAAGAAGTTTCGGAGAAGCCCCGGATATTGATCCAATCATTCATGTAGCTTCAACCAGTCCCGACCTGGCCGTCGGCAGCTGGTGTTTAGCTAGAATAGTTGATGCCGAGGCCTTTGATATGTGGGGGGTTACACTGGATGAACGTTCCGAATAAACTGACCGTATTGAGAATAACGCTGGTTCCTTTGTTTTTACTTTTTATGGTGCCGATTTTTGGAGATGGCACTTTTTCTCAATTTGTCCTTTCAGAGGGTGGCAGAGTAATTGCTAGTTTTATCTTTATAATCGCTGCGCTGACTGATCTGTTGGACGGTTTACTGGCAAGACGCATGGGACTGGTCAGTAATTTTGGTAAATTTTTGGATCCTATCGCTGACAAGCTTCTGGTGATTGCAGGTTTCGCAGCCTTTGTTGAACTGGGACGCATATCCACTTTTGTACTGATGATCATTGTGGCGCGTGAATTTCTGGTAACGGGTATCCGGCTGCTGGCCGCTGAGCGGGGCGTAGTAATAGCTGCCAGTTGGTTTGGAAAGTTTAAGGCTGTAGTACAGATGCTGACTTTAGTTTTTCTGTTAATAGAGCCTTTTATTACAGAATCCAGTTATAGCACTCCCGGACTTAGCTCTGCTTATCTGACATTTATTAATATTATGATAATAGCAACATTGATTTTGACCTTACTTTCAGCTGTTGATTACTGGTTGAAAAATCGAGTTATTTTGAGCGACCTGACAGAGCAACTCTAATATAAGGTCAGATTTAAACTTAATCAATAAGATTTTAATTTATTTAAAGAAACGATATAACGGAGGATAAAAATGACAAAAAAAGAAATATTCGAGCATGTACAGGAGCTGCTGGCTGATCAACTGAGTATAGAGTCAGAAACTATTGAAATGTCTTCGAATTTCATTGATGACCTGAATGCCGACTCACTGGACATAGTTGAGTTAATTATGACTTTAGAACAAGAGTTTAATCTCTCAATTCCCGATGAAGAAGCTGAAAGAATTCGCACAGTCGGAGATGCAGTTGATTTTATTTCTAATGTGTTATAAACACGGAAATTTAGTTTATTATTAAAACAGACCCTGTTACGCAGGGTCTTTTTTCAGAATTTTGTTTAATATGAATCTTGTAAAACTGCAACACAAACTAAACTATATTTTTACTGATGAGAAACTGCTGCGGGAAGCTTTGACTCATTCTACCTATGCTTATGAACATAGTGAGGTTAAAAAACACAACGAACGGCTGGAATTCCTTGGTGATGCCGTTTTACAACTGGCTATCAGCTCTGCACTTTTTGATCAAAATGATTTGAGTGAGGGCTCTATGACCAAATTACGGGCCAGACTGGTTTGTGAGCCTACCCTGGCTATGCTGGCCCGCCAGCTGGAACTACAATCACAGTTACGTCTTGGTCATGGTGAAGCTTTAAGTGGCGGGGCAAGCAATGATTCTAATCTGGCCAACGCCATGGAAGCAATATTGGGGGCTATCTTTATTGATGGAGGATATGAATCCAGTTTTGCTGTAACCAAACATCTTTTTAGAGACTATATCGATTTAGCATTGCAAGATAAGTTAATTTATGATCATAAAAGTTATCTTTTGGAAATGGCTCATAAAAAAGAATTCACCGTAGATTTTAAAATTATTAAAGAAAGTGGCCCGGATCATAACCGCCATTTTACCGCAGCTGTCTATATCAATGGTGAATTGTCTGCAACTGCCGGCGGAAAAACAAAAAAAGAAGCTGAGCAAGGTGCAGCTGCGGCCTTTATTGAACAAAACAGAAGCAGTAATTTGCAGCAAGGACAGGAATAAAGTGCTTTTATCGTTAGAAATTTTTGGTTTTAAATCTTTTCCCGAATCAACACGTATTGATTTTGATGACGGTATCACAGCTATTGTAGGACCTAACGGCAGCGGCAAATCCAATGTTACTGATGCTATCAGATGGGGATTAAGTGAACAGAGTGCAAAGATCCTGCGGGGTCAGCGCATGTCAGATATGATCTTCAGTGGCACAGCCCAGCGGCGAGCCATGAGCTATGCCGAAGTAGTGCTTACTTTCGATAATACTCATGGTATTTTCGATCTCGATTTTGAGACCGTTAGTGTGTCCAGACGCTACCACCGCTCCGGCGAAAGTGAATATTTTATAAATAAGAGTCCTTGCAGACTCAAGGATGTTAATAATTTATTGGTTGATACAGGAATCGGACTGGATGGTTACTCTATTATCGGCCAGGGTAAAATTGATGAGATTTTGAATGAAAAATCGGATGACAGACGTCTTATCTTTGACGAAGCCTCCGGCATTGTTCAATATAAATCCAGAAAAGCTGAATCAGAACGCCGCTTAGAACGTGCCAATCAAAATTTATTGCGTGTAGATGATATCTTGGAAGAACTGCGCCGGCAGGCAGGTCCCTTAAAGCAACAGGCAGAAGATGCCAGACGCTATAGTGAACTCAACGACCGGTTTTGCAAATTAGATATAAGCCTCTCCTGGGAACAAATTAAAATCTTTGAAAATCAAGCTAAAGAAGCAGAGGATAATCAAAATATCCTGACTTTGGAATTGATAGACACTGAAGCTGCAGTGGCAGCTATCAATAAGCACAACTCCAGACTGGATGACGAAATATCCGAGCTGGAAATCAGTGTTGAAACAAAGAGAAAAGCTCACAATGAACTTTCGGTGAAACTTGCTGATACCACGGGTGCAATTGCTTTATCGCGTGAAAAAGAGTCCTCAGCCAAAGAGAGATTGCAGCAGTTGAATCAGGAAAAAATTCGATTGCAAGAACAAATTTCTATTCTTTGTAACACTGCAGAGGACCGGCAGGAACACCGTGATCAGCTTCAGAAACAGAATAAAATTTATGCGAATCGTTTGTCTGAAGCACAAGCAGCACTGCAGACAGCTGCCAGCGGATTAAGTGCGAATGAAAAAGAAACCGACACCCTGCGCAAGAAAAGAGAAAATCTTAAAGATGTTTTATTTCAGGTCAACAGTGATCTTCAAAGCGCTAAAACTGAAAACAGCATACTACAGGATCAATTAAATATTTCGAGCGGCGAACTCTCTGGTGATCAATCTGATCTCAACCGGGTGACTTTCTCTGTAGAGGAAGCCGCAGCGCAACTCGAAAAATTAAAAGCAGAATTACTCCGACTCGAGCTTGCTGCAGATAAGGCAAAAGCAGACAGAATTTCTGCTGAAGAAAAACTTGAACAGATAAATAAAAAAATAATTCAATTAAAAGAAACAGAACGTCAGCTTGCTTATGAAGAAGATACGTTGACTAATCTGGAATTAAATTTTGAAGGATATCAAAAACCGGTAAAAAATTTAATGCGGGCGATAACTGGCAGAGAAGAACTTAAGCAAGGGCTTATTGGTCCTCTCGGTTCGTTGCTTTCCATACCGGAAGATCTGGCACCTGCTATTGACGTAGCTTTAGGAGCGAGAGTCCACAATATCGTGTGTGATAACGAAAACACCGCTAAAGCATTGATCGAATTTTTAAGAGAACACCGTCTTGGACGAGTAAGCTTTTTACCGGAATCTGCCTTGCAAGTTAATAAGATCGATCAGCAGAGTTTGGATACTTTAGGCAGAGAAAAAGGCTTTGTCGGCTTAGCCTCTGACTTAATCAAGATTCGTCCCGGGCTGGAAAAAGTATTAAATTATGCTTTGGGTCGTGTTTTAATCACCGATAGTTTAGATGATGCCATTCAAATTGCTCGCACTAGCGGTCGCAGATATCGGATTGTCAGCCGCAGTGGCGATATCATGTATCCCGGTGGTTCAATGAGCGGCGGATCTAGTAACTATGAGCAGAGCGGCTTAGCTGGCAGACCGGCCAAAATTAAAGCACTACAGCAAGAACGCCGTAGTACTTCTGAAAAGATTACAAAGATACAATCCGAATACGATAATGCTCTGGAACAGCTGCATCTTGCAGCTGCAAACGAAAAAGATTGTTTAAACAGCTTGAGTCAGCAGCGCAAAGTTTATGCGGAAAGTGAATTTGATTACAAAAGTAAAGAAAATCACCTGAACAGTCTGAAAAATTCAGTGCATAAAAGACAATTTGCTATTGAAAAAACTAAAAAACAAATCAGTACCAGTCAGAAAAACTATTTAGATGCTGAGCAAAAATCTGAGGTTCTGCGCGATCAGATTGCAAAGCTGGATAAAGATATCTCAAAAGCTGAAACAGAAAATCGCAGTGCATCAGAAAAACGTGAACTTCTGCGCAATGATGTCACTCATTTGGAAATTTCATTGCAGTCGCTGCAAGAAAGTCTGGAACAGCTAAACAACAATATGCAGCAGTCGGACAAAGAAGTAAAAAATCATGAGAAAAGACTGACAGAAATTGATGAAAGCCTGACATCACATCTTTTGCGCATAGAGGCAGAGCAGGAAAAGGTTAAAACCGCACAAGAAGATCTCAAGAAGATAGAAGAAAATTTGAGGGACCTGGAACAGTCACTACAGCTTTCTTCACAACAACAACTTTCCATGCAACAGGAAAAACGGGATTTATATCAAAATCTTCAAAAAAAGAGCGAACAGTTAGGACTTTTACGCAGCGACAAAACCAAACAAGAAGCAGCGCAGCAGAGAATAAGTGAACAAAGAGATGACCTATTGAATCGGCTTTGGGAAACTTATAACTTGACACTGCACGAGTTAGAGGCAAATACTGTAGAAATTTATTCTCAAGCTGACGCTAAACGGGAACGCAATAAGATCAAGAAAGAACTTGAAGCCATGGGTTCTATCAATCACAATGCCTTAATAGATTATGAGACCGTAAAACAACGGCTTGAGAGTAGTGAAGCACAACGAAGCGATATAGAACAGGCTCGTGGTGAATTAAGAGAAGTTATTACCAGCCTGGAACATGCTATGAGAGAGAGCTTTACAGAAACCTTTCATCATATAAACCAAAACTTCTCGCAAGTTTTTTCTGAACTATTTAATGGTGGCATTGCCCAGCTCAACTTGTCGGAATCAGAGGATATATTGGATGCCAATATTGAAATTAGAGCTCAGCCTCCGGGCAAAAAGCTCTCCCGGCTTTCTTTATTGTCTGGTGGAGAACGCTGTCTTACTGCAATCGCATTAATATTTGCTATCTTACAGTTGAAACCGACACCTTTTGTTGTGTTTGATGAGATTGAATCATCACTGGACGATGTAAACGGCCAACGGTTTGCAAATTACATCAAACGATACTCTGATCAAATGCAGTTTATACTGGTAACTCACCGCAAACCAACTATGGAAGCAGCCGACCGTCTTTACGGAATCACTATGCAAGAACGGGGAATTTCCCGGATTCTTTCCATGAAATTATCTAATTAAAACAGGAGTAATAAAATAAATGGCAGTATTTGAAAAATTTAAAAAAGGTCTGAGCAAGACGCGGGATTTCCTTAAAAACCAAATTAATCGAGTGGCGGCTGAATTTGGCAGTTTTGATGAAGATATGCTGGATGAACTTGAGATGACTCTGGTAGCTGCTGACTGTGGCCTTCCTGCCGCCACTGAAGCTATTGACAGTATCCGCGATCATATACGTGAAACCGGTGATGCCAGTCGCACAGCTGTAATCAATGTACTGAGAGAAAAACTTCTATCTACATTGAAAGAGAAAAAACTGTCTGTGCCCGCAGGTGAACTAAGCATATTTCTCATGGTCGGGGTTAATGGTACAGGCAAAACCACTACAGCCGCCAAATTGGCCCACCGTTATAAAAATGAAGGACGCCGCGTAATGATGGCAGCCGCTGATACTTTCCGTGCTGCAGCCATAGAACAGCTTAAAGAATGGGGTGAGCGAACCGATACACCGGTTATCGCACATGAGACCGGTTCTGATCCAGCCGCAGTTGTTTACGACGCCATTCAGTCTGCTAAAGCCCGTAAAATGGAGCTTGTGATAGTCGATACAGCTGGTCGTCTGCATACGAAGAAGAATCTTATGGATGAACTCTCAAAAATTAAGCGCGTAATCCAACGTGAAGCTCCCCAGGCAAAACTAGAGACGCTATTGGTTCTGGATGCTACAACAGGGCAAAATGCTATTATGCAAGCCAGGTCTTTTAATCAAGCAATTGAAGTCAGCTCACTTGTCATCAGCAAACTAGACGGAAATGCAAAAGGCGGAGTTGCTATCGCAGTCTCGCGCGAAACTGAAATCCCTCTTGCCTTAGCGGGATTAGGTGAACAAGTAGATGATCTGCAGGATTTTGATAAGCAGCTGTTCGTCGATGCCTTATTGCCCTCTGAATAAGCTGTCAACTATTTCACTTGACAGATAACCGTTTCATGGTAAAATCTAGCTTGTGGATATTACAAAGCAAAATGATTTGAGTCATACTGATGTCTGTTTACTGCTGGATTTTTACAGTGGTATTTTGACCAGCCGCCAGAAGGATCTTTTATCTTTATATTACAATGACGATTGGTCACTTTCTGAAATAGCAGAAATGGACGGAGCCACCAGGCAGGCCGTCCACTCAGTTATTCGCCGAGGTGTGAAACGCCTGGTTGAGATTGAAGATAATCTGGGTCTCGTCGAACAGCATCGTGAATTAAATCAACTTTTGGAAAAAATTAAAATAAAAGTTAAAGATGAGAATTATGTTAATCTAAATTCTTTACTTGAACTTTTCGATCATTGCTTAAACCGATCATAAAAAGGAGATTTTTCGTATGGCCGTCCTGGAAGGATTGACCTCCCGATTAACAGCTATTACCGATAAAATGCGCGGTAAAAGCCGAGTTAGTGAAAAAGATATCAAAGAAATGATGCGTGAAATCCGTTTGGCTCTGTTAGAGGCAGACGTCCACTATGGTGTGGTTAAAGAACTCACGAGTTATATAAATGAAAAAGCCGTAGGTGCTGAAGTGATGAAATCACTCACACCAGGCCAGCAAGTCGTGAAAATTGTACATGAAGCCTTATTGGAAGTTTTAGGCGAAGAAGAAAAACTAGCCGTTTCGCCCAGCGGCTTTACCGTCTTCATGCTGTATGGCTTACAGGGAGCCGGTAAAACGACCACCGCAGCCAAGCTGGCACTACATTTGCGCAAAAAGGGAAAAAAGCCTCTACTGGTTTCTGTAGACGTTCACCGTCCCGCAGCCCAAGATCAGCTAGCAGTTCTGGCCAAGAGTATTGACATTCCTTACTATATTAATCCCAAGGAAAAATCAGCTGCCAGAATTGCCCAGGAAGGCTTGGAGCGAGCCAGGTATTTGCTGTGTGACACACTGATAGTAGACACTGCCGGCCGCATGACTATAGACGACGATATGATGCAGGAGTTGCGTGACATTGATAATGTCGTGAACGCCGATGACAGACTGCTGATTGTAGACGCCATGATCGGACAAGAAGCTGTTGGAATAGCACAACAATTTGAACAGCAGATTGGCTTGGACGGCTTCATCATGACCAAGCTTGATGGTGACGCCCGTGGTGGTGCTGCCTTATCTATCCGCAAAATGACAGGCAAACCAATTAAAATGGTAGGTACGGGAGAACAACTGGCTGAATTGGAAACATTTCATCCGGACCGTTTAGCCTCCCGAATACTCGGTATGGGTGATGTGCTTTCACTGATTGAGAAAGCCGAACAAACTCTGGATGAGGAAAAAGCACAAAAAAGTTTGGATCGTTTACGGCAGAATCGATTTACAATGCAAGATATGTTAGAGCAGCTTGAGCAAATACAAAATATGGGTTCAATCAAGGATATGTTGTCCATGATTCCGGGAATTGGCAATAAAGCGGCTAATCTCGACGTTGACGAAAATCACTTGATCAAAGTACGCGCTATTATTCAATCCATGACCCTGGCTGAGCGCGAAAATCCAAAACTATTAAATGCCAGCCGCCGCAAACGTATTGCAAAAGGTTCAGGCACAAAAGTTCAGGACATTAATCAAGTTGTACGTCAATATAACGATTCGCTCAAATTAATGAAACAATTCGGAAATATGGGTGGCAGGCGTGGCAAACGCAAACGTCAGCAATTTGATCCGAGTAACATTCAATGGTAGAAGATTCGGCGTCAGCCGTTTTTCAAT
>CAZVVR010000039.1:0-9720 GCA_964630605.1 uncultured Mageeibacillus sp.
TTGATGTCTGGTCTGTGTTTTTAGTTTTGTCCGTTTGAGCGAATAGATCAATAGTGGGTTTCACCTTGATTTATACCGTCGAATATCAAAAGGCTCGAACGGACAATCTTTTTTCACATAAAGCGGATGATGTGGGTGCCCGTCTTTTGTCGGTGCTCCACGCGATACCCATCTGCAATTTTGCAATTCCGGCAAAAACACGATGTCTTGTAAGAGTGCACCGAGGTCTTGTCTCTTTTTTATCAGACCGCCCCATGCCGCCCAAATGGTCAGTTCAAGACCGCTGATCAACGCCGCGATGTGCCGCTCATTTTCAGTCTTCAACTCCGGAAGAAACGCCTTATGTAGAGAATTCGGGTCTGTTGCCCTTTGTGGATAGACATTTAACATCACGAAACAGTCGTATCCTTTAGATGTGGCTATACTGCTCACATAATTAACGGTGGGATCAAGATTTCCTGGCTCAGCGGTACTCGGATTGATGCCGAAACAAATCAACGGGTTAGTACCGATGGTACCAAGAACAAAGCGGGCGGCATTATCTGTGGTGCGTTCGTAGAGCCATTGTGCTTCTGTAATCATAAATTAGTCCTCAAATCTGTATAAGTACCACCAATCGTCTCCATGAAAATGTTGCGGAACGGAGCATCAAGTGATGTGCATACAAGATCAGCCCACACCGCGGGTATGAGGTTGTCACCCCTGGCACACCAAATCTTGTAATGCAGATTTCCATACACGCCAATCGAAACTCCGGTTAGCTTTTCCGCGTCACGATATTTAGCTTCAAAGATTTCTCTGCTGTACTGGTTTACCGAGAAGTCGATATGCTCAAACGCTTCGCGCGCCGGATAGTAGGTCCCGTGAATGTAATTCGTTATGATTACGTCCTCGACATCCACAAAGATATCGGGGTTCCAGAGCTGTTCGACATTCAAATGGTAGAACTCCGCCCCGCTTTCATCGGCTCCGCGCTTGACGTAAACAAGGATTTTATGTAGCGTTTGGGGGTCGAAATGCACTATGGTTTCTTTGCCACTCTTCATCTGCTCGGTAATATTGTCGAAAGTTAGGGTAATTCCACGCCATTTTTGGAAGTCCACGGTAGCTGTGCTGATCATTCGGGAATAGGGTACGGCGAGATTTTCGTCGCACCGCGTGAGTATTCGCACAGGCGGCTTTACACTCTGGATTATCTCAATGGTTTTCGGCGCGTTAGCTAGGGGACTCCCAATCGACGTATCAAGGAAAATATTGTAGAGATAGTATTTATCGCTCAATCTGAACCCTTGCCGCTCAAATTCCGCGTCTGTCACGTCACTCAGGCCATATTTATCAATGGGCAGGGTCAGTTTTTCATGGTTGACGATCTCGTTTATATCATGAATCCTGTGAGCAAATCTTTCCATAAGCGTGAAAATAAAGAGGAAAACAAGGCGTCCCTCGTCAATATCGAAGTTGCTGGAATAGCTTATTTTCCCTTCGATGGCGTCGGAAACAGCGACCATATGCTCCATCTCTCCGCGTCCGTCGGAAGTAATTATCTTACCGCAAGTGGCTATATACATCCGACTTCCGTTATGAGGGTTTCCGCCGTCGTCCGGGTCAATACCAAGGCAGTACCGCAATAATTCTTCAGTGTTAACATTTGCGGCATCAATCATCAAACGAAATTTATCGGCGGCATCCAGCACCGGCGCTGGGATTTCGGCATTGGGCGTAAAGAATAGATATGTGGGTAACATGTAATATTTCAAGAGCGTGTTAGGGTATCCAATATGAAAAACACCGCCGTGCGGCGCTTTTTTCATCGAACGTAAGTAATAATTGATTTTCCAGAACTCCGGCATGGAGATAATGCTCTGGATGAGAATCTTCAGGTTTTCTGACAATTCCATTATGTGTCTCCTCCTTTCTGTGAGGTTCGAAGCCCTGTGTATCCAGTATCACGTTACAGTCGTCAATTGGGCACAATCCTATTCATTTCAAATAGCTTTATAAATAGAGGCAAAACTCTGTTTCCCGTTTAAAACCAACAATAGCTCAGTTTTATCAGTTTCCTTCAATAACATGACGAAGCCAAGAGTATGTAAACAACATTTTCTCCAGTCGGTCGGGGGTGCCAAACAGGAAATAGACCCCACTCTGTGAGAGGTCATCGCGTCCCTTGCACTTATCCAACTCAGTTCGTGGTAGCTTTTATGCCACACCAGTCCAATTGGCCAAAGTGCATTTGATTGATACGACCACTTGCTGTGCCATCCATTCCCTGAGATTTTTGGAGATCGCTTGTTTCGGTTTTTAGGTCTGATGTTCAAATTTCATAGCTCACCGATATCTGAAGCCGAGTGTGTGTTTTTCAAATCGTTTGACTTTCATTGAGGGTGTACACTTTTTCGGTATATTGCTGAACATTTGGTGAATCGTTGGGCATTAGAATTATTGTTTGACTTATTTTCCTATTATCGGACTGAATTACTCCTTATCAATCTTGAGAGTTTCATATTGCGCGTCTAACTCTAAGAATAAGTCCCATACAAGAGTCTCGGGTTTTTTCGTATCTATATACTCTTCAATACACTCAAATCCAGTATTTGCATATCTCTCAGCTAGTTTGTATACTTCGCCCTTCTTTGTGATTTCATCAAGCTCATTCTCTGGTTCAGAAAGTTGTGATATGAATTGAGCATATATAGCAGCTTGTGTTTTACTGTCTATGGACTTATCGAGTACAAGGCCACCGGCATAGGGATTTTTAACTTCCGTAGGTGATTTACTCTCAACACCGAGTGCCATAGCAAAAAGAAAAATTTCTGAACGACTCACCCCTGCGCCACCTTTATTTGCAAGCCCCATATAGTTTAATTCCTCAACCTTGTCTAATGTTTGTTTCGCCTTAGTCGAATAATTAAGTCTGTCGGGATTTTTTGATATTTCCATGTTCATCCTCCTATTTCACCACAGTAATTTTTTCGTCTTGCAGAGCAAGTTCAACCTTTGTTTTTGCTGCCGGGTCAAAGATATTTTTTATTTCTGGTGAGTACTCATCCGGAGTAAAGGTCATTATTAACTGCTTATTCTTGCTTATTTCGCAAAGCACGTTCGCAAAGTTTATTCTATTTATATCAGAAACACGTGCAACAGGTGTGTCTATGAAAAGTAAAGAATTAAAGTCGGATACTTCATGTAGAGCTAACGTAAAAGATAATGCAAGCAGAGCACGCTCAGCGGCACTTGTGGTACCAACGCAAGAGTAGCCATCTTTATGTATGAGATCAAGTTGGAAATCCTTATCAAGCTTAATGCGGTCATAGGTATTCTTTTTCCAAATCAGCTTATTGAAGTAGTAGGTTGTACGTTCTTCCATTTTTTTTCTGACTTCATCCATCATATCCTTTTCGACATCGCCAATGATATTGCGACCTTTATTAGCAAATTCGATAAGTTGCCTTAGTCTAGAACACTCCTTATCCTTTGCGAGAGCTTTATTGAGCTCTTTTGTCAGTTCTGTTTTTTTACTTTCCGCTTTTGTCAGCTGGTCTTTTGCTACTCCTAGTTTTTCTGTGTTTTGTATTTTGAGTTCTTCATGGTCTTCTCTCTCATTGTGCTTAAGCCTTACTTCTTCCTTGTTGCTAATGCGGTTTATACGTTTATCCACATTGTCAAGATTAATACCAACTTCAGATAGCTGTTCCTCAAGATTTTTATACCTGTCTATCATGCGCTTTTTTTCTTCTGGATAGTCTAACGCACTTTTTACTATTCTTTCAAGCTCACTTCGAATACCCATAAGCAAATTAGATGTCTTGCTTGATACTTGAAAACTCTCAATAAGTTTTTTAACGAATTCTTCTCCATGAACTGATAATGGTTGGTTGCAGACTGTACAAGTATGCTCTTCTAGGGCCTTTTGAAGCATGTCTTTGTCTATATTTGGAGGAAGAGCTTTTTCATCTTCTTTCTTGGTGATGATAGCTAGAGATTTTTTTGCTACTTCATAGAATGTTAATGTTACATTCATCTCTCTGACAAAGGTATACATGGAATCCATGAGCTCTTTTTTTACACTAATAAGGTTTGTTTGCTTTGCCTTGAGTTCCTGATACTGCTTCTCTAGCTCAGGAAGATTGTCATCACCCTGCAGGTATTCTGTATTTTCCTTGATGATGCGCTCCGACTTAGCAATCTGGTCATCGAGGTCCTCAATTTTCTTATTTATAGACTGCAGTTGTGTTTCTATATCAGTTAACTCGTCAGTGATCTTTTTTATATTAGGAGTTTTTGCACCAGCCTCTTTTTGTTTATCTTTGATAATTTCACCGATGCGATCATAGATCCGATGTACAACATCAACCTGTGATATATTAAAAATAGCATCACGCACTTTTCCTTTGCGAGCACTTATAAAATAGTTATTAAGCTGCTCACCATCGAAGTAAAAATATTCCCTGACTTTTTCGGGCATGTATTTGTCAACGTAATTATTAGCTTCTTCACCCTCATGAACTTTTGGATCACCAGCTGCTGTAGCAGTAGTAACCGTGAATTTTTCTTTTGCAGTTTCCTCAAAAGGCTCAGAACCATTTAGTCTAAATGGGATACTTCTTTTATAGGTAAGATATTGATCGCCATCCTGTGCCCTAATTTCCACTTCTACCATTTCAGAGTCTTTTCCTTCTACACGAGCCTCTTCTATCGCAGCAAGGTTTAACTTAGGTAGTCCACGATTTTTATCTTCGTCACCTAAGTGTGGTTCTTTGCTATATAAGCACCATGTAATGGCGTTGAGAAGGTTGGTCTTACCTACACCATTTTGAGCAATAATGATATGTATGTCACTGCTCGTTGACTCTGGGAATTTGAATGAAAGAGACTGATACTGACGGTAATTTCTAATATCAATATTAAGAATTCGCATCTGTCTCCTCCTCTTTACATGATTTCTCTAAAAAGTTGTTGTAATCAGCCTTAAACCAACCATGTGCTTCGCTCTCATATTCAAGCAAATCGACTAAAAAATCCCCCAATGCAGGTTCATTTACCGTTTTTTCTCGAACCTTTTTTACAATTGTTTTATTTAGTGCCATCATAAATCCTCCTAATCTTTTCATTTATTGCTATCAAAACATCAGCATTGTTTATTGAGTTAGTAGACATATCTTTTACACGGATGAGCTCCTTTTCAAAGATGTGCTTTTCGAATTCGATAAGATCTGGGTCTTTGAGTCTTGCAAAATCCGGCTCGATAATGAAGTCGTAAATATAAGCTCTATCCTTGTTTTTTGCTTGTCTAATGACTCTACCTACTCGTTGAATGTATTCTCTTGGATTAGTACTACTCGCCATAATAATAGCGGTATTCGCAGATGGAATATCTATACCCTCGTCGAGGCATTTGATAGCAACGAGAGCTTTGTACGTTCCTTCTTTAAACATATTAATAAGGTATTGACGCTCACTAAGTCCACAATATTTTGCTTCCGGCGTCGTTCCTTGCTCTTGCGTAAAGCGGTGAGCCATAATGACCTTTTCTTGAAGTATTCTCATTACATCGTCTATTTGTGCGTCTGAGGCAAAAATTATAGTGTTTTCAATTGTATTTGTATTGAGTATTTCTAACAAGGCGTCATATTTAAGTACTGCATTCTTTTCAATGTTAGCTCGAGCGAAAAGTAGCTTTTCGAGGGTACTCTGGTATTTGTCACTGTTTTTGCTATAAGTAGCCATTTTTGATATACGCTTGGATAAAGACTTATATTTCTCAAGTTCTTCATCCGTAAGGCTTACAAATACTGGATGATACTCATAATCCGTAAGAAATGGCATACCTGTTAGCGGATTAATTGTAGTAAGAGCCTGTGCTATCGTGAATTGATAAGAGTCATTACCAAAAAAGTCAGCTAAAATTTTTGTGCCGTAGTCATCAAACCAACGGGTGGGAGTTGCTGATAGTCCAATTCTATACGAGTAATCGTCAAGCAGTGCTCTTCTTGATTTGTAAGCACCGAGACCATGAGCCTCATCACCAACAAAACAAACTGCAGTTTTGGCAAGCTGACTTCTTATTATGCCAGTAAAGTCATCGCTACTCGCTGTGATATGCGTTGTATAAACGATAACGTGGTTAGAAAACCCAAGTGAGAGGAGTTTAAGCTGCTTAGATAGTTCCTCTCTCCACTTATGTGTGCCATCGGCTATTATTATGCAATCCACTTTAAGCCCGATTTTATCAACTTCGCTCTTCCATTGAAGCGAAAGTGTATTTTGTGGACATGATATGATGACAAGCCCAGTTTGCTCATTTTCAAGAAAGTGGTTTATGCAAGCAATAGCAGTTCTCGTTTTCCCCGTACCTGTAGCCATCTCAAATAAAAGTTTATACTTATTGTCTTTCCATTTATCAAACGCTTCTTTTTGGTATGGGAAAAGACTGAGTTTTTCAGTGATTGTTTTTTTCTTTCTAGACTGAATATACTGCTTGGCTTCGAAGTGTTCCATCGAAAACTCTTTGCCTATAACAATTAGCTTTTCTCGAACGGCATCTGGAAGATTCTTAATTATGACATTAGGTCTAAGTCCATTCCAGAAATCATTGAATCTCTTAATATCAGCATATAGGTAGTTATCTTGGCCTACCTCCCAGCCTCTGAAGACTTTGAATTCTTCTATATTAGTAAGCCAACCAGATGCGGTTTCATTAATTGAGCCACTGAAGGATAATTGATTACCCTCTGTATCTGTCAAAATACCTATCTTTTGATGAAACAGGGAATTAAAATCAGCTTCATCGGTGCTTTTCTTCTTTACAAGTGCTAGACGCATTTCAAGGTATCCGTTCGATAACATCCAACCAAGTGCACGCAAATGATCCTTTTGAAAATTATCTTCAATACATTCAAGATCACTTAGAAGCTGTTTGCTAAGGTATTCATCAGGGTTCTCTGTTACCGCTTTAATTACCTCTGCATCCTTTTCGTCAAGACGTGGGCATGCAATGATACGCATTGTCCCCTTATTTCTAATGAGCCCAGCAATGCCTCTGGCGGCAATGGCAAGACTCGCAGACGTGAAAAAGCCTGCGATTCGATCATAGTATTTAGCCTCAGCTAAGAGTGGTACGTAAAACTCATTTACAGGGTCATCCTGGCCAGTTTCGTATGATAATTCAATATGAATGTCTTTGAATGACAATTATCTCCACCCCCTAATGCTTTCGAGTGTCTTTCTAAGATTAGTATTGCTATCATCGGTTTCATCATGTATGAATTTCACGATGCTTGTAATGTTAGGTTTTCTTCGTTTTTTGGTTTGCATTGAGAGCCCTATTAGCTCGTCCTCAATGTAAACTTCTGAAGACAATGCCTCCCTAAGCATTTTTTGAATGATTGGGATTCTAAAGAGAAGTCTTGCAACTATCATTTTTTTCTCGTCTTCATTTCTTTTATTATAAGCTTTTCCAAAGACGGATATAGATACCTTAAAAACATTATTTAGTGATTTGATTGCAACGAGATCAAGGAGTGCAGCAAGTTTTGCGTGGTTTTCTCCGTATTTACGTCTTGCAACATCATTTTTTTCTTTGCCATTATCGAGATAGGTACCTAGTTCGCCGTAAGTCATGTCGATTCCACTTCTACCTAAAATATTCGGGGTGTTTAGATATGCGTCAGACATCTCGCTAAACTGTGGTATATTGCTTGGTAAGACTTCTTCCTCGCTCTGACTATTTATAACTGCATCAAAAATATCGCTAAGTGGCGTTTCAAGCAGTTTACTACAGAACCAATCTGCGAGGGTTTCTTTCGTGTAACGTATGCAAGCAATCTCGGGGTATGAGAGGCACTCGAGGTCCATTTCTTTCTGGAAATAGCGCTCAAGAACCATATTAAAAGGTATATCCCCTAAAAATGAACTTTCCCAGTCTTTTTGCTGCTTTGTGCATATCTCACAGCTCTGCTTGTTTGCATACTTACGTCCATAACCAAAAGATTTACCATATTGGTTTTCTTCGTCAAAACGTAGATCAAAGTACTTTTTCGCAATGTCAGGGTGTGCTTTTTCAAAATCTAACATGGACTGATAAGCGGCGCATATGGTTTTGGGATTCTTATGGTAATCCTGATTTGCCTCACAAAACTGCCTGAATGACTTCTTTTTGAAAAACTGCGGCTGATTACACCAACGAGCTATCTGTACATAAAGAGTCCTCCAAGGGCTATCTTTATAGCTTTCATATCTCATTATGTAGGGAAGGCATCCGTATTTCATAAGGATTTTAATACGCTCAAATGTATCTATAATATCATTCTCATCCTGAGAGTTGTATGCACAAAGTACATAAAGCTTCGTTGTCTTAGCAGAATATCTTTTCCATAGTTTAAGCTTTTCCTCAATGAGTTCTCTTTCTTCAAGGTGATCAAATGCAAAAATAAAATCACCATGATATTTTGTGTTAGATAATCTTTTTGCCTTTCTATCTGTCATAAGACGTATATCTATACCTTGCCTGAATTGAAATGGCTTTCCCGTGGCTTCAAGATCATCAAGGATTGATTCCCAACCACTAAAAGCAAGGAAATTATCATCCCATAGATAAATGTATGGTCTGGCAGGATCATAAAACTCGTTCACAGGGGAATGTACAAAAGCTTTATCATATTTTTTATTCACACAGAAAGAACATTTTCTGAAACATCCTCTAGTGGTAAAGCCTATTGAATAGTCTAAATAATCAGATACAGATTTTCTGTTTCGACCTTTATCGATTTCGCCATTAGCATAGTCTTTGTATAAATTGTAATCCGGCATGTGGTGCTCAATCTCATAAGGGAGATTTTCACCACCATCTTCAAAAAAACCCGTACCTCCAATTACTACATTTGGTAATGAGGTAATACCTTCAGGTACGATAGTAAAAGTAAATACTCTTGATATATATACTTTGTCATAAGAATCAAGTCCAAGATAACTGTCCAAAAGTGTAACCGAGTGTCCTTGTTCCTTATTGTAACCACTTATTTTCATTAAAGCTAGATTCGGATGTCTTGTCCCATTATCTAGCAAATCTGCATCTATGATACCAATTTTCATTTTGCCGTAACCTTCCTTTATCTATAATTTTGCTAATTGTCTGGATCGTTTTTTCAGCTGCGCCACCAGAACGAATCCACTCGTCTACTTTGGAAGCCTTAACCTCCACAGGCGCCTGACCTTGTGCGCGAGCACTCTTTCAAAATAAGAGAATCACTTTATGCATTCTTGTCGTCTCCATCTTTAACAGTTTCGAACAAATCCTCGACCTTGCAGTCGAGTGCTACGGCAATTTTCATCAGTACATCCATTCGCACCGTTTCGTTTTTACCAAGCTTTGCGATGGAATTGGAACTAATATCAGCGGCATCTCTGAGGTCAACTTTCTTCATATTTTTATCGATGAGTATTTTCCAAAGTTTATTGTATTGGATTTTCATTTCGCAACATCCTTTCTACTCCATTTCCGCCCGAACAGGGCCTGCCCATCGGCATCCAATTTCAGCACGGTATTTTCTCTAATGATGGACTGTGCCACTTTATCATAATTGCCCTCCCGATCGAAGGCAATAAATATTTGTTTCTGTTTTTCTCTTGCATACAAAGCCAAAATTTGTCCAATGGTATCATCGGAAACATTAGCAAATAGAAGAGAGTCATGCGCCAACGCAGGGAGCGCCGTACTATTAA